>WRII01000042.1 GCA_009782825.1 Peptococcaceae bacterium | reverse complement strand
TGTTCTCTTGTCAGAGATATCACTCCCGTTCTCATGGTCTAATTTTAAACCGTATTCTTTCGGGGGGTGACATTTTCTCAGATCAATTTACATCCTGACATTATCACAGGTTAACCACAATTCCAGACACTAAAACTTGACGGTGACAAAGATTGATGCTATATTCTTTTACGTAGGATATATCATATCCTCAAACATCTATCAAAATTTATCACTTGCCGAAGTGGCGGAATTGGCAGACGCGTCGGTCTCAAAAACCGATGTCTTTACGGACGTGTCGGTTCGACCCCGACCTTCGGCACCAGTAATTTCAGGGGCACATGCCCTTTTTGCTTTAAGGGACTGGCGGGAAATAAAGGTAACATTATGGGGAGAATTCTGATGAAACAAAAAAAATCCATTTTGTTTTATGGCCTTATTCTGTTACTTGGCCTTTCAGTCATGGGGTGCAGTCAAACTGACGAATTGCTTGTGAAAACTTATGTTGATGCAGGACAAGAGGAGGCTGAGAGTCTCGCAAAAAGTTCAGGGCTCGACCAAATGTTTGAGATTCAGCTCCTGGCCAGAGGAAGCGCTGTTGTGTATTCGTACAGATATAGGAACGAGCAAGACCAACAGGACAGCGGTTTTTCCGCTGATGATTGGGATAGAGCTCTCGAGAGTCAAGCGCCAACTTATCAAAGTATAGTGGCAGGTTTGAAAACCAGTGGGATACAAAAGCCATCTGTTATTGTTGAAATTATAGATGCCCAAGGAAATATCATTACTTCCAAAGAATACAAATAAAATAAAAATAACAAATAATAATAGTAACCTATTATTGTTTGTTATTTTTATTTTATTTGTATTCTTTTATTTATTTATTAGTGTCCACAACTCTTTGGCGAGATCGAAAATAGAAGAGGATCAAGAGAAATACACCAAAAATCAGGATGCCAATTGAAGAGAAGAACAGCATATCAATGATTTTTGTGTACGTATTTTCTGGCGCGGGAAGATCGTATTGCGCGTTACCTTTGGCGATCGTGGCCGCAATCAATCCGCCGCCGCCCAAAACAGTCAGCAGCCAACCTGACAGCCTCATGAGCTTTCTTCTGTTATTTAGCCAAGCGATAAGAGCCGGAGTGACAGATACGGCGATAATCGCTATAATAACCAGCGAAAAATTCTCTTGAACCACAGGGATGTTGCCGAAGAAAAATCCTCCAAGCAGAAAGAGCGTCACCCATGCCAAGCCCCCGACAATATTGTAACTAATAAAGTAGCGATATTTCATATGTCCCACACCGGCTACAAAGGGGGCTATGGTGCGGACAATAGGGATAAAACGCGCAATAATGATGGTCTTACCCCCATGTTTGGCAAAGAAAGCCTCCGTTTTGTCAATATGTTTCTGTTTTATCACACGTCCTGTGAGTTTATTTCCAAATAATTTTCCAATATGATAATTGGCCGTATCGCCAAGAACAGCCGCAACCACAAGGAGAATCCACAGCCAAAACAAACTAAGACCACTGTCAGGTAATGCTGCCAGGGCGCCTGCCGCAAACAGAAGGGAATCTCCGGGCAAAAACGGCGCCACAACAAGGCCGGTCTCCAAAAAGATAATCAAAAACAAAAGAAGGTATGTCAGCAAGCCATAGTTAGAAGTAAAATCAGCCAAATGCTTATCCAAATGCAGGATAAAATCCATAAAAAAACCGATCAGATCACCCATCTTGCCAACCCACTCCTCAAATACATTTTTTTGTATTATACCACAGGGTGGGCTTCGCCCACAACCCAAGTCAGAAGTCACCCAAGTCAGAAGTCACCCGAAGTCACCCAAGTCAGAAGTCAGGAGGTGCGTCTCCAATAATTTACTGATCTCGGCTGGTTTTTTTTCTTTTTATTAAATACTCATTTAACATTCATCCTCTATACTTAACTCATCATCAAACTTCTTCTATCGATAAAAGCACAACACTTGCAGGTATCCGGTTATCTTTCAATTAAAGTTTATCTCCTTCAACGAATCGCCAACTTTCTTTTACGTAATCATCTCCTCCTTTACTCTGAGCGTACCAAGTTTTCTTTGGGCAGCTAAAATCTGCGTCAAGAAAAGCGGGTACGCTTTCTTTTTGGTTGCCTTGTTGATACAAATCCTGCTATACTTATTCACGATAAGAGGTTTCCAGAACACGAGTAATCACCAGCCTTCCTGCACATGATATAGACAAACCTATACATCCCAGAGAGGAAAAAATCATGGCAAAACAAGGCATGCGCCGCCCCGACCCCAGCGATCCTCACGGTACGGAAAGCAACAAAAAGCAGCATTTTCTCAAAAATGATACGGCTCCTGTTCCGGAAATCCAAGGGAAAGCTAAAACCGGAAAGGCCAAAGCGGGAAACCCTGTGGATCCCGGGGAGCCCCAGTGAGGCGGCTGATACTGAGTACCAATTAGCAAAGCAAAGGGAATATCTATGTATCAAAACTTTCAAAATCCTAATCCGCAAAATCCCACTGAACCCCAGGAACGAGCCCTGCTCGTGGGTGTTCACACTCCCGCGGATGAACATTTCGAAGATTCTATGGAAGAATTGCGTGCCTTGGCCGAAGCCTGTGATGTTTGTTGTGTCGAGCAGATGGCCCAAAATCTTCAGCGCGCTCATCCCACATCCTATATAGGAACAGGAAAGATCCAGGAGCTATCCGGGCTCATGGCAGCCAGCGACGCCAACATCATGATCGCCAACGATGAGCTGTCCCCGTCCCAGCTGCGCAATTTAGAAAAGGAGCTGGAATGTAAAGTTATTGACCGGACCCTGCTGATTTTGGACATCTTCGCTCAACGGGCTCAAACCCGGGAAGCCATGCTTCAGGTCGAAATCGCCCACTGGCAGTACATGCTGCCCCGCCTCATTGGGATGCGGGCATCCTTGGGGCGCCAAGTCGGCGGTGTTGGCACAAAAAACAAGGGCGTCGGAGAAACCAAGCTGGAATTGGATCGCCGCAAAATTGAGAAAAGGATTTCCCAGCTCAATGACGAACTGGAACAGCTTACCCACCAGCGGCAAAACCAGCGCAAGCTTCGGCGCAAGAAAGGTCTGCCCGTGGTGTCCCTTGTCGGATATACCAACGCCGGCAAGTCTACTCTCATGAACGCTTTGGTGGAGTTCAGCGGCGCTCCTGAAGAGAAAAAAGTCCTGGAAAAGGATATGCCCTTCGCGACGCTGGAAACAGCTGTGCGGCGTATCCAGCTGCCCGATAACAAAGCTTTTCTGCTGACGGATACGGTAGGATTTATCCACAAGCTTCCCCACCATCTGATCAAGGCGTTTCGCTCTACCTTGGAAGAAATCAAGGAAGCGGACTTACTGATCCACGTGGTCGATTATTCCACCCCTGAACATGTCCATCATATTGAAATTACCGAAAAGACTCTCAAGGAAATCGGCGTCGAAAACATTCCGACCCTTTACGCCTACAACAAAGCGGATCTCAGTGATACAGCCATTCCCAAAGTCCAGCCCAGCGCCCTCTATATGAGCGCCAAAGAAGCGGTAGGCATCAGCGACCTTCTCACCCTCATGAGCCGGCATATTTTTCAGGACTATGTCACATGCCGTATGATCGTGCCATACAACCGCGCCGACTTAGTCTCTTATTTTCAGGAAAACGCGCACATCCTGGATACGTCCTATCAAGAAACCGGCACACATCTGTTTTTGGAGTGCAGCAAGCAGGATCAGAACCGGTATCGTCTTTTTTTGGAGGAATGATATGATTAATGTGGTTTTTGATTTTAGCGGAACCTTGGCAGATGCCGGTGAACTTAATATTGAGATCTATAATACATTGGCAGAGAAGTATAAACACAAGAAAGTTGATCAAAAAGACTTTGAGAGGATGTCCTCAATGTCCGTATCTGAACGCATGAAGCTTCTGGGTCTTAGTAAAGTGAAATTATTGGCTTGGATAGTGGATCTTAAAAGATTGGTTAAAGAAAGGACGAAGGATTTCACACTGCCTTTTGGAATGGGTGCGGCGCTCAGGGAGCTCAATGCCATGCCTGTTAATATGTACATTATTTCATCTAATGATCCCCATGAGATTTCAAAATATTTAAAAGCGAATGATATAGAGTACTTTAAGAAGATTGTTAAATCGTCCGGGCTCTTTGGAAAAAGCAAGGCCATAAAAGATTTTCTGCATGAATTCAAGCTTGTTCCTGCGGATACTCTCTATGTCGGTGACGAGGTTAGAGATATTCAAGCATGTCAAGCCAATGGGATTGAGATTATTGCGGTGTGTTGGGGATATGATTCCCAAGGCCTGCTGGAGGAATATAAGCCGAATTATCGTGTTAAAGATGCCGGTGAAATGGTTCAGATTATAGTATCCCGGCTTAAGAAGGGTGGGAACTCACATGTCCAATAAAGAACTTCGTTTTGCTCTTATCGGATGTGGGCGCATTGCGCCCAAACACGCCCAGGCTTTGCGGGTACTCTCCGGGACTCGGTTAGTGGCGGTTTGTGATCCTGTGGGTGAGCGCCGGGAAGAATTTGCCCGGAACTATCAGGCCAGACCTCATGCGGATTACCGGGAAGTGCTGGCGTGTTCGGATATAGATGCGGTTACTATTGCGACACCGAGTGGGAATCACGCGGCAATTGGCATTGCCGCGGCTCAGGCGGGGAAACATGTGCTGGTGGAGAAGCCTATGGCCATGACATTGGCTCAGGCGGATGGATTGATTGAGGCCTGCAGCACAGCGGGGGTTAAGCTGGGTGTGATTCACCAGAATCGTTTTAACTCATCGGTGAAACTGCTGCGCCAGGCTTTAGAAGCGGGCCGGTTTGGCAGGCTGACCCATGGTCAGGCCACAATTCGCTGGAACCGCAATGATGACTATTACCGTCAGGCTCCCTGGCGGGGCACCCGGGAGCAGGATGGCGGGGTGTTGATGAACCAGTCCATCCATAATATTGACCTGTTACAATGGATGCTGGGGCCGGTGGAGTCTGTGTTCGGTTTTACCCAGACCGCCATGCGTCCTATTGAAATGGAGGATGTGGCAGGGGCGGTGCTGAAATTCCACAATGGCGCTATTGGGATCATTGAAGCGGCCAGTACGATTTATCCGGCGAATATTGAAGAAACTTTGAATGTCTTTGGCAGCGAGGGATCCGTGATTATTGGAGGGATTGCTGTCAATAGGATTGAGACGTGGGAGTTTCCCCATAGCGAAGAGGAGAAGAAGCGGATTTTCGCCGCTCAGAAGGCTGATCCGCCCACAGTTTATGGGTATGGGCATCAAGAGCTTATGGCGGACTTTGTCCGGGCAGTCGAGGAGGAGGGGACTCCTGCTGTGTGTGGTGAAGAGGGGCGAAAGGCGTTGGAGATTGTTTTGGCGATTTACCGGTGTCAGGAGTCGGGGACGCCGGTGCGGCTGCCTGTGCAAAAAGCCGGTTTACATCACATGTGCGGCTATATGAACCGAGTTGACAGGTGAGGGTGAACAAGGCACAATAAATTAAACACTACAGAAGAAGGAGAAGTAGACGATTATGGAACAGATCTTGAAAAAGATGAAAGGGTTTCTGGGTATGGAGGAGGAACTGCCTTTTGCGGAATTTCAGCAGTTCTATACCGAGCTTATGGCCTTGTTGACGGCGGAATTTGATGGGATGTCTAACGAGAGCCGTGTGCAAGGGCGTTATGTGTGTCAGGTGGTGGCGTCCAATGCCCAGGCACGGGCGGGAAAGAGCCGTACTTTGGCGAAGAAGTTCAAGAAAATGTCAGAGAAGTGTACTTTTTGGGTTGAGGCTATCGATTATCGGCTGGAGAAGGAGGGGATGAGCAAACAGGATATTGAAAGTATGACCGAAGCTGTGGAAAAAGCTGTTGGTGAAGAGACCGCCAGTGAAGGGGCTGCCAGTGAAGGGGCTGCCGATGAAAAGTCTGATAGTGAAAAAGGTGCTCATGAAGAGACTGATAGTGGATCATGAGGATTATCTTATCTCATCGATATATGGATTTTGACGCTCTGGCTTCTATGGTGGCGGCTCAGAAAGTGTTTCCGGATGCGGTTATGGTGACGGAAGGGGAGGTCAGCGCCAGTGTTCAGGATTTTATGGCCTTGGCGAAGGAGCAGCTGACTTTTTATCGCTGGAGGGATTTGCGTCCGGAGGATATTGATGGGGTTATCCTGGTTGACATCAATGATTTCAAGAGAACGTTCCTGAGTCCTGAGGCGATTTGTTCTTTGCAGAAGCTGCCTCTTTCTATTTATGATCACCATCCTGTGCCCGAGGGGAGGAGAGACGTTCGATCATTGCCGGAGTTGGTTCGGATTGAACCGGTAGGGGCCAGTGTGACATTGCTGGTGGAACGGTTGGCAGAGCTGGGGAGGGGTCATCTTCTTTCCAGTTTTGAGTCGACTCTTATGATGTTGGGGATCTATGGTGATACGGGCAGCTTGTTGTTTGACAGTACGACGCCCCGGGATATGGAGGCGGCGGCTTTTTTGCTGCGGCAGGGCGCTCAGTTGAGTGTGGTGGCGGAGTATCTGCACACTCCTTTGACGCCGCAGCAATTGGCGTTGTTTCAACAGTTGCTGGATCATGGGTCTGTGGAGAAAATCCAAGGGGTTCCGATCTATATTTCCTTTGCCGAAAGCAATGAATTTATGGGTGGCATGGCGCTTTTGGCCCACCGTATAGGGGAGATTGAGAGCGCTGATGTCTGGTTTCTTGTGGTTCGCATGGAGAATCGTATACATATTGTGGCCCGCTCCCGCCATGCTCTTGTAGCTGTCAACAGGATTATGGAGGCTTTTGGCGGGGCCGGGCATGTGAAGGCGGCTTCGGCGACTGTCAAGATGCCGCCACAGAACGAAGAGAACCAAAGGGGTGAAAGGGGCCAAGGCAGTGGTGGCCACCGGAGTGACCCAGGGATAGGGATCTGGCACACGCAAGTTCTGATGGAAACCATTGACCGCCTCAAAGCTGAGATTGCTAAGTGGGTTCAAGTTCCGCAACGGGCGCGGGATATTATGAGTTATCCTGTTAAAACGGTGACCTCAGATACGGAAATGGGGGAGGCTGGTCAATTTTTATTGCGCAACAGTCATACGGGTGTGCCTGTGGTGGATGCGGGTGTGCTGTGCGGGATTATCTCCCGGAGGGATATTGATAAGGCTGTGCGGTACGGGCTTGAGCATGCGCCGGTTAAGGGATATATGACCCGGGATGTCATTACGGTGGGGCCGGAGGATTCCTGGGAAGAGGTTCAGCGTCATATGGTGACCCATGATATTGGGCGTGTTCCTGTGGTGGAGCGGGGGAATGTTGTGGGGATTATTACGCGTTCGGATGTGCTGCGGCTGATCTATGGCTGCTCACTGCCCATCACGGAAAAGCTGGCCCAAGACCGGGGCATGGCTATGCGCCAGGATGTGTGCAGGTGGATTGAGGCGTTGGACGAGCCTTTTAAGACGGTTGTCTTCACAGTGTCGCGTGTGGCAAGGGAGCTTGGCTTGGGGGTTTATCTGGTGGGGGGATTTGTCCGGGATTTGCTGATGAAAAGGCCGACCCAGGATGTGGATGTTGTGGTGGAAGGGCAAGCGGAGGTGCTGGCCCGGGAACTGTGCGGGAATTTTCCGGGGGTGCGTTTTGAGACTTATGGGCAGTTCGGAACGGCTCGTGTTTCTTGGCAGGGGGATTATCTTTTCCATGTGGATATTGCCGGGACACGTTCGGAGATTTACCAACGTCCTGGGGCTCTGCCTACTGTGGAGGGATCAACCTTGCGGGATGATCTGTTTCGCCGGGATTTTACGATCAATGCGATGGCGATTTGTTTGAACCAGGGGCGCACGGGCCATGAACGCCTGGTTGATGAGGATTCCCTGGCTGATGGGGATTCCCTGGGTGATGGGGATGGGGATCATATGAAAGAGGATCATATGAAAGAGAATGCCCTGATGGACAATCGTTTTGGGGAGTTGATCGATTATTATGGGGGGATGCGGGATCTGCAGCAGAAGGAAATCCGTATCTTGCATAATCTCAGCTTTATTGATGATCCGCTGCGCATTCTGAGAGCAATGCGTTTTGCCGGGCGGTATGGGTTTGTTTTGGCGCGGGCGACTCGTGAGGCTATGGAAACGGCTGTCAGGGAAGGGGCGTTGAGAACAGTTAGTTTGACGAGGTTTTCGGAAGAGCTGATGTTGGTATTGCCTGAGGAGGAGTTCGTGGCAATTTGGACCCTGTTCCAGGACAGTGGGGTGCTGGAGGGATGGTTCCAGGGCGCTTATCCCTGGCGGTTGGGCTGGAATGTTGAGGGGGGGGAGCTCAGGGCTTGGTCTCCCGAACAACGTTGGCTGGCCCTGTTGATCGATATGAGTGATGAGGAAATGAAGGGTGTGATGAAGAGGGTGACCTTGGCGCGCCAGTGGAAAAGGGATGTGGCGTCCTATATGACTGTCCGCCAAAAACTGCGGGACTGTTCGGGCACGCTGGAGGACGTGGATGTTATCATGACAGGATGCGTCAATGATGCCTGTCCGGGGTGGTTGGGGGATGTGATCGGGCTGGATGAGGAGATGGCTCCCCTGATGAAGGCGTATCGTCAGGCTGTGGCTTGTATGGATATGGGTGTAACGGGATATGATCTTCTCAGAAGGGGTGTGCCGGAAGGTCCTTATATTGGCCGCCTGCTTAGGCAAATACGCGGACTTTGGCTGGAAGGAAGGATTTTGAACAGAGAGGACGAAAATGCTTATATAGAATCATTATTGTCTGGAGGATTAGGATGAATACTGAAAACAAAGAAGCAGCTTCACAAAGAATTCTGAGTGGGATGCGCCCGACGGGGCTGCTGCATATTGGGCACTTGAGTGTGCTGCAAAATTGGGTGCGGCTGCAGGACGAAAATAAATGTTATTTCGCTATTGTGGATTGGCACGCCCTGACGACAGCTTATGATGAAAAGGTGGAGTATGGGGAGTTGGTGCGCAATATTGCGTTGGATTGGCTGAGTGTCGGTCTTGATCCGGAGAAGTCGGCGATTTTTGTTCAGTCTCATGTGTCTGAACATGCTGAGCTTTATCTGGCTCTATCCATGATTACGCCGCTGTCCTGGCTGGAACGGGTGCCTTCTTATAAGGCTCAGATTCAACAGTTGGGGGCTGTGGGCAAGGATTTGCATACTTTGGGGTTTTTGGGGTATCCGCTGTTGCAGGCGGCGGATATCATGCTGTACAAGGCTCATGCTGTACCGGTGGGCGAGGATCAGCTGCCTCATATTGAGCTGTGCCGGGAGATTGTCAGGCGGTTTAACCATCTGTATGGGGAGGTTTTTCCTGAGCCTCAGGGGCTTGTGGGCAAGGTTCCTTTTTTGCCGGGGGTGGATGGGCGTAAGATGAGCAAGAGCTATAATAACGCGATTGCGATTACGGCGTCACAGGAGGAGATCCGGCAGCAGGTTCGCAAAATGGTGACGGATCCGGCGCGGATACGCAAGGATGACTTGGGCCATCCGGAGGTGTGCGTGGTGTTCAGGTTCCATCAGATTTATACGCCGGATGTGGGCCGCATTGAAGAGGAGTGCCAAAGCGGCAGTATTGGGTGTGTAGCCTGCAAGACTTATTTGGCTGAAAATTTGGATAAGGTGCTGGCGCCTTATCGGGAGAGGCGTCTTGCGTGGGAGGAGCCTGGTCTGGTGGAGAAGGTGTTGAAGCGGGGAGAACAGCGTGCGCGTCACATGGCGGAGGAGACTCTGGAGGATGTGCGCAAAGCTATAGGGATGCCGGGTATGGGTAGTCTGGGGTCATGAGCCAAGGGACAGGGGTTCCTCATGTGGATTTGCCGGCTTTTCAGGGGCCCTTGGATTTGCTGTTGCATCTGATTGGGCAGCATAAGATCGATATTTACGATATTCCGATTGCGCGGGTAGCGGATCAGTTTGTGGCGGCGATTGAGCAGATGGAGGCGTTGGACATTGAGGTGGCCAGTGGTTTTTTGGTTTTGGCGGCTCAGCTGTTATACTTGAAGTCGAAGGAGCTTCTTCCAAAGCCTAAGTTTACTGAGGAGAGCTTGGAGGATGAGACGGATTATAAGAAGGATCTGGTGGATAGGCTGATCGCTTACAGAGCGATCAAGGAGGCGGCGGAACAGCTGCGGCGTTCGGAGGGGGCTACAGGCAGCCGGTATTTTCGTGCGATTGATCCTGAGGAGATTGTGGCGGGGCTGCCGTTGAAGGATCCCTTGGATTCTGTGGCTTTTGGTGATGTGTTGTCTGCTTTTCGTCAGGTTCTTGAGCGGGCGGATAAGGGCGATGAGGAAACGGATGTCCGGTTCATCAGCTTGGAGGCTATTTCTATTGATGTTGTGATCAGGGATGTGCTGAGGCGGATTTTGCTGCAGCCTAAAGGGGTGTATTTTGGGTTGCTGCTTCGGTATCAGTCGCGGGTGGAGATTGTTATGGCTTTTTTGGCTTTGTTGGAACTGCTTAAAGAGGGCAAAATAAAGGCGCAGCAGGATAGCGAGCCGGGCCGGGATGATATTTTCCTTGTGCCCACGGAGAAGGCGTGGGATTTTCAGATGGATTTGGGGTAGTTCGGGGTAGTTCGTTCCCTCTTGATTATTCCTTCAAATCTGTGTAATAATGTGTAATGTATTCATCTGGGACAAGGAGTGCTTGCGTCTTTGGAGTTGGGCTGCAGGCGCGGTTCGCTTTGGGATTCTATAAAAAGGCAGGGGAGACTGTGCATGTTTCGGGACAACCTACTGGCCGCCCTGGAAGCGGTTTTATTTGTGGCGAAGGATCCGCTGCCTATTGCGAAATTATCTGAAATCCTTGGGGTGAGCCGCGAGGAGGTGGCGGAGCTGTTGGCCCAGGTGACGAAAGCCACGGAAGGGGTGTCGAGAGGGATTACCTTGGTCGATGTAGATGGAGGATATAAATTTGCCACCAAACCGGGGATGTCGGGCTATATTGAGAGGCTTTATAAAACGCCGACTGCGGCTTTGTCGAGAGCGGCTCTGGAGGTTCTGTCCATCATCGCTTTCCGGCAGCCTGTGACCCGGGGGGAAATTGATTTTTTGCGGGGTGTCAATTCGGATAGAGCTTTGGCGTCTTTGTTGGAAAAGGATTTGATTGTTGAGACGGGGCGCAAGGATGCGCCGGGACGGCCGCGGCTTTTTAAAGTGACAGAGATGTTTTTGCTCCGGTTTGGGCTGAAATCCCTGGAGGATCTTCCGGACTTGGAGACTCTGATTGAGCAGGAACGGGCTGCTATGGGAGATGAGACATGGGAGCCGGCGGAAGGGGAGCCGGCGGAAGGGGAGCCGACGGAAGGAGAACAACCGGAAAGGAACCAAAAGAATGAGGGTTCTGAGGTGCAAAAAGAGGAATGAGGAAGGAAGAAGAGAGTAGAATAAAGAATATATGAAGAGTTAGGGTTCCTTAGGAAAGGAGCGGCCATGTCGGCGATTCGTTTGGTTTTGGCTATTTGGTTTGGAAAAATAGCAGCTGTACTGAGTCATATCAGGGGTAAGGGGGGGTCTTCCTTGCCGGGAATGGTAGCGCGTGCAATCTATCCCGGCGTGTTGACGGATTTGTCTTGCCGTCTGCGGAAGCCGCGGCTGACGTATTTGGAGGGCCATGGATATAAGAAAGTGCCGGGGAAAATTGTCGCTGTGACCGGGACGAATGGCAAGACTACGGTGACTCATATCTTGAGTGATTTTCTCAAGGTGGCGGGGCAAAAGATGGTCTATAACCGGGAAGGGGCCAACATGATTAATGGTGTGACGACGGCCTTTCTTGCCCAGGTGGGCTTCTTTGGAAAAATTACCTGCGAGTTTGCCCTGCTGGAGATAGATGAAGGGTCTTTGCCGGAAGTGATGGAAGAAGTGGGGTTGGACATCTTGGTTGTGACCAACTTTTCCAGTGATCAGGAGGACCGGTATCATGGCGGCGGGGGGTCTGCGGATATTGTGAAGAAGGCTCTGACTAAAGATACGGATGTTTGGCTTGTGCTTAACGCTGATGATCCCCGGGCTGTGGGTCTGGCTGATGCGGTGGGTCAACAGGCTTTCTTTTATGGCATGGTCACAGGGGAACGGAACCTTGAACATTTCTTGTGTCCCAGATGTTCGAAAAGGCTGGCAGTTGGGATGGACGGGTGTCCGGGGAAGTATGTCTGTGAGTGTGGATTTGCCCGGCCGGAGCCTGACTTAACAATTATGAAGGCGCTGCGCCCCAGCATGGCGGGACTGTGCTGTCGGGTTCATTGGGCTGCCGGGGAAGAGTACACGCTGCGTATGGCTACGCAAGGGTTTTATAATTATTACAATATGGCGGCGGCGTTTTTAACGGGAATGTGCCTGGGTCTCCAACCGGAGAGGATGATGCATGGGTTTCAACAGTATCGGCCTTCCCCGGGCCGTATGGAATGGCTTTCTTTCCGGAACAAGCCTGTCGTTCTGAACTTGGTGAAAAATGCCAGGGGCTATTCGGAGACTTTGCCGCTGCTGGAGCAGATGAATGGACGGATTGATGTGCTTTTGTGCTTGGGTGACGCGTCGGCGGATGGCCGTGATGTTTCGTGGATTTGGGATGTGGATTTTGAGTCACTGAGTTATGATGAGGATAAATATGTAGCCTTTATATGCACGGGGCCTCGAGGGGCGGAGATGGCTGTGCGGCTTAAATATGCGGGAGCGGCCTGGAACACGATTCGGGTTGTGGATGATATGCATGAGGCTGTACAATTGACGCTGGAGAGCTCGGGGGAACAGGCTGTGGTGATATCGTCTTATTCGACACTCATGCCTGTGCGTGCAAATCTGATGTCTATGGCGTCCCAGGAGCGGCCTGGGCAAAAAAGTAAATCTCAGCCCGGGGGGGTTGGGGAACCTCACCTTCTTGAGAATACTCAACTGACTAAAAATGCTCAATTGAACGAAATTACTCAGCTGACAAAGAACCCTCAAATGATAGAGAGCCTTCAGCTGGCCGAGAAAGCCCGGCTGGCCGAGAAAGCCCGGCTGGATGAGAAAACCTGGCTGGCTGAAGAAGCCCGGCTGGCTGAAGAAGCCCGGCTGGCTGAAGAAGCCTGGCTGGCTGAGCAAGCCCAAATGGCCGAGGAAGCCCGGCTGGCTGAGCACGCCCGGATGGCCGAGGAAGCCCGGCTGGCTGAGAAAGCGCGTCTGACTGAGACAGCGCGTCTGACTGAAACAGCGCGTCTGGCTGAGGGAGAGTGGTTGGCTGAGGGAGCCCGGCTGGCTGAGGAAGTCCGGATGGCCGAGAAACCGCGCCTTGTTGATCCCCCAAAACGTATCGAGGGATCCCGGCTTGTCAAGAATTCTCGATCTATTGAGCACTCTCGACAGGTCGAGAAACTGCGGCTGGTTAAGAAATCTCAATTGCCTGGAGGCGAGTGATCGAATATCGAAAAGGAGGTTATTTTTCTGATGCTGAGAGTTTGTTATCTCTATCCGGATCTTCTGAATTTATGTGGAAATTGGGGTAATATGGCGGCATTACTTAAGCGGTGTGCGTGGCGTCGGATTGATGTGGATATTATTGCGGTTAAGCTGGGAGAGTCTGTGGATTTTGAGTCCATGGATATTGTTTATTTGGGTACGGGGGATGAACAGGAACGCTGTCTGATTTTTGAGGATCTGGCGCCGCGTAAACAGAATCTTCAACGGGCTGTTGAACGGGGTATGGTTATGTTGGCGGTTGGCAGTGGGATTCCATTGCTGGGTATGTACCGGATCACGGAAGAGGAACACAAAGTGCCTGGATTGGGGTTGGTCAATCTTCATACGCGGATGACGTCTGATTATCTGGTGGGGAATTGTGTGATCAGTATGCGGTTGGCAGGAAGGGAAGTGAAGGTTGTGGGGTTTGAAAATCACAATGAACATACATATCTGGGTCGGGATCTTTCTCCATTAGGAAAGGTTCTTTATGGGCATGGCAATAATGGCGAGGATGGTATGGAGGGGTTTTGTTATAAGAATGTATTTGGGTCTAATCTGGGGGCGGTTCTCCCGAAAAATCCTATGCTGACAGATGTTTTGTTGGGTGCGGCTCTGCGGAATAAGGGGAGATCGGTTAAATTTCCGGTTCTGGATGATACTTTGGAGGAACGGGCGGTGCAGATCATGGTCAAACGCTTGTTGACGTGAGGTCGGATACCTTGGGCGGCGAGAGAGGGGGGAGGGACGGCCAACTGTCGGCTTCATTGGTCGATCTGTGCGGCTCTAAGCCTCTTGCGAAACGTTTTGCCTGGCGCGGTAAGCCGCCATCCGTGGCGGCTACCGCTCGCTGGCCATCCGGGCCAGCGTACGGCAAAACGTTTCTCCAGAGGCTAAGAGCCGCATGGATCTCGCAAAAGGCGCCGACAGTTGGCCGTCCCTCCCCCCTCTCTCGCCGCCCGGGATGTCCGTCCTCACTTGGGGCGCTCTGTGAGGAGACAGGGAACAGGAGACAGGGAACAGGGAAGGGAGGATCATAGATAGGTGGATGGGGTCTTTTGGGGGGGTCTATGGGATCTGTGTGCGGCTTTTTTGCGGGCTAGCCATTTTGGGTTCGGCGGTGGTCCGGCGATTATCCCTCTGGTTCAAGCGGAGGTTGTTAATAATTATGGATGGATGTCTAACGCTGAATTTAATGATGTGGTGGCGGTTACTAATGCTCTGCCGGGCCCTATTGCGACGAAGCTGGCGGCATATGTGGGCTATGAGGTGGCTTCGTGGCTGGGAGTGATTGTGGCGACGGCGGCAACGATTCTGCCAACGATTTTGCTTTTGGTGCTGGCGGGACGGGTTTTGGCGAAATATGCGCATAGGTTGGGCGTGAAGTCTATGCTCAAAGGGGTGCGTCCTGTGGCTGCGGCGTTGATTGCTGTGGTGGCGGTGAAGTGGATCCTTGATATTGGGGCGGCTGGGATGGAGGGCCATGATATTTGGCTTGTTGCGGGCAGTGCCTTGATAGGGGCGGGAACACTTGTGGGGCTTTATTTTAAGGTTCATCCCGCGATTCTTGTTGTGGCGGCGATGGGGCTGGGGGGAGTTGTGTTTTCATGAAAAAATGCTGGGATCTCTTCAGTGCTTTTTTCCGTGCGGGTAATTATGCTTTTGGCGGGGGGATGGCGATGATTCCGTTGATCCAGCATGAGACGGTGAACATATATAAATGGCTTAGCGAGGAGGAGTTTGCGGATATTGTGGCGATTTCCAGCGTATTGCCGGCGCCTTTGATTACGAAGATGGCGGGGATGATTGGACATCGTGTCAGTGGCTGGCTGGGGGTGTTGGCAGCGGAGATTGGGGTTTTTTTGCCGTCGGCTTTGGCGGTGATTTTGTTGGGTGGCTTGATTGGGCGGTTTGCTGAAACGACAGTGCTCAAGGGGATGCTGATCGGTGTTCGCCCGGTGGTGATTGTGCTTCTGCTGCAAGCGGCTTGGAGTGTGGGGAAGCAGGCTTTTGTGGATCGTTTGATGTGGGTGTTTGGGGCGGTGGCGCTCTGTGTTCTGCTGTTTGTGCCTTGGATCCACCCGGCGTTTTTGGTGGCGGCGGCGATGGTGTTGGGGTATGTTTTTTGTCGCAAGGGTTGGAGAAAATAACGGCTGGAGGTATTGGAAAATATGAAGTATCTGGTAATTGTCCCGGACGGGTGCGCGGATCGGCCGATTCCGTCTCTGGGAGGGAAGACGCCGCTGGAGGTGGCTGATATCAAACATATTGATGGGCTTGCCGGGAGGGGCGAGGTGGGTATGGTCAGGACAATTCCTGAGGGGATTGAACCGGGAAGTGACGCGGCAAATCTTTCGATTATGGGATATGACCCGGCTGTTTATCTTACGGGTCGTGCTTCGCTTGAAGCGGCGGGGTTGGGGATAGATCTTTCGCCTATGGATGTGGCTTTTCGTGTGAATTTTATTACGGTGGAGGGCAGCGGTAATTATGAGGATCTGTTGATCAAGGATCATAGTGCGGGTGAGATTAGCTCGGAGGAGGCGGAAACGCTTATCGAGGTCATTGATCGGCAGCTTGGGAGTGAGGAGGTTGCCTTTTATCCTGGCGTCAGCTATCGGTGTTTGTTGGTGACAGCAAATTTTTCTGCTCATACTCAATTGACGCCTCCCCATGATGTTCTGGGGCAGAAGGTCGGCCCTAATATGCCTAAAGGAGAGGGGGCTGAGCCGTTGAGGGTGTTGTTATCCCGCAGTTATGAGATTCTCAAGGCGCATCCGGTGAATCGTCAGAGAGTAAAAAGAGGGCTGAATCCGGCGAATTCTATCTGGCTTTGGGGTCAGGGCACAAAACCGAGGCTTCCATTATTTGCTGATAAGTATGGCCTGACGGGGTCGGTTATCTCTGGTGTCAACTTGATTAAGGGTATTGGGGTTTGCGCGGGGCTTTCTTCTGTGAATGTTCCGGGTGCGGATGGGACGCTGCAAACGAATTATGAGGGCAAGGCGTTGGCTGCCATAGATGAATTCAGGAAGGGTAGGGAGTTTGTTTACATACACGTAGAGGCGCCTGACGAGTGTGCGCATAATGGGGATTTGCAGGGTAAGGTTAAGTCTCTGGAGCTTATTGATGAAAAAATAGTTAAGTCGGTGACGGCTTATTTGGCAGGTTTGGGGGAACCTTATCGCATACTTGTTGTGCCGGATCATAGAACGCCTATGGAAATACGGACACATTCGGCGGAGCCGGTGCCGTTTGTGCTATTTGATAGTGAGAATGTGCGGCCTGTGGAGGGGGGCAGGGTTTTTACTGAGCTGTCTGGGGAGGGCGGATCCTACCGTATGGCAAGCGGCTGCGCTCTGGCGAATACCTTTTTCCGATAAAATAAAAAGAGGGCGTATCCATTTTTCTTAACACGGACTGAAAGGAGGAGACGGAAAAGAAAATCTGATGGATAAAAGGAATATGATAGAATAGAATAGAATTATAAATAAGGTTTTAAAAAAATAAAGAATGAAGAAAGGGGTCTTTTTATGTCGGATCAGCATTACCAGGAACAGAATCAAGGCCAGCCTTATCCTCCGGCTGATGCCCAGTATCCCCAGTATCCTCAACAGCCCCAATATGGCTACTCTCCCTATGATGTTCCGCCTGAAATTCAGAAGTGGAATTGGGGGGCTTTTATGTTTAGCATTATATGGGGTATTGGGAACAGAACTTGGATTGCTCTTCTGTGCCTCGTTCCCTGTTTTGGCACTGTTTTCATGTTTATCCTTGGGGCCAAGGGAAATGAATGGGCGTGGAAAGCCGGAAATTATCAGAATGTGGAAACTTTCAAGGCTGTTCAGGATACCTGGAACAGAGCCGGATTTGTTTATTTCTGGATTTTTGTTGGGATTCTCGCTCTTTATTTGCTTATGTTTTTGCTTGTCGCTATCGGTCTCTTTTCCGCCTTCAATTCTTATTCTTTTTGACAGGAGGAGAGTGAGCTGCAGCCTTTAGGTACAGTTGCTTAGGGACTGGCAAGGAATAAACAGCCTCTTAGGGGCGATAATGATTGATCAAACACCCGGACAGAATAATGCGGCGCTCTTCGTCAGTCAGATCGCCGAGATTGAGTGTGAGATGTTTGAGGATCTTGCGGCTGTGATCATTGTTCTTGCAATCGCCTTTACCAATGACATAAGCGAAAACAGTCGAGGTCTTTTGTTCCAGAACTTTGCGGATGTTGGGAATAAACAGGTAATCTCCCACTTGGAAGGGAACGGTCGCGGCTTGCGGAGCGCTGTCTGTGGGTTCGGAGCCGTGAACCTCAGAATTCGAATCTCGAACCTTGCTCAGCAGCAGGGGCAGCATGCCCCAATTGATTAGATTGCTGCGGTAGCGTTTGGTAGCGTATTCCCAGGCAATATTGGCCCAGGTGCCGAGAACTCTCTGACAGGAGGCGGCTTGTTCCCGGGCTGATCCGTCGCCGGGTTTGGCGGCGAAGATCAGTGTGCCCAGGCCCATATCGGCGGGAGTGAAATCCCGGATCCAGTCAAGGGTTTCGGAGGAGGAGTGAGAGGGTGTCGTGATCTGACTGACAGCGGCGAGGGCTGATGTGAATTCTGCCAGGATCTCTGCGGAAATATCAGCATCGGCGGCTGGAAGCAGATTTGGATCGAGGCTCTGTTGCCGCGCGTGAGCCAGGGCGCGTATGGCCTTGGCGGAGGGGACGTAGTTCGGGTCTTTGCGGGACAAGGTGAAGGAGGCCAGTTTCTCGGGGTTGGAGCGGTAAGAGGAAGTTTCTCCTGAGGGGATGAGTTCATCTGTGGTGGTGACAGGATCGGTGATGACTGAGATGACTTTGAGTATAAGATGAGGAGCCAGGGGAGGAATTTTGGGCCAGTCGGCGATGTTGGGGCCCAGAACCAGGGAAACGTCTTTTTGGGGGCGGCCGAAACCGTTATAGACGCGGCTGGTGTAGGGTGTGCTGTTAAAAGTATAAATGGGTTTGGAAGAGGCGCTCTCCCGGGCGGCGGTTAATCGACCGCCGTTTTTGGCTGTGGCGGCGATGCTGCGGGCGTCCATAAGGGCCACAGAGGCAATTTGCCCAGTGTCCGGTTTGGAGCCTTCTCGATTGGGGAAGTTCCGGGTGGAGTGACGGATGCTGAGGCTGTTGTGGGAGGGAACATCACCGGCGCCGAAGCAGGGCCCGCAGAAGGCGGTGCGGATGGTGGCTCCGGCGGCCATTAGGGATGAGAGCGCTCCTGTTTCGGTGAGGCGCATCATAATGGGCTGGCTGGCGGGATAGACACTGAGGGAGAAGGCGTTGCTGCCGACGGAGCCTTCATGGAGAATGTGGGCGGCTTCTGCGATATTGTCATAGGTGCCGCCGGCGCAGCCGGCGATGACGCCCTGGTCGACTTGGAGGGCGCCGTCAATAATTTTTTCCGTGAGGCGCAGAGGGGATGCGGCGCCGGTTTCAGATGAGTGGCCAAGGTGTTCCGCGGCTGTTTTTTCGGTTTCGCGCAATATGTCTGCCAGATTGGCGGTGAGGTCTCTAATGGTATAGGCGTTGGATGGATGGAAGGGCAGAGCGATCATCGGTTCGATGTGGGAGAGATCCACATGGATGAGTCCGTCATAATAGGCGATGGGGCCGGGTTGGAGCTCGGTGTATTCAAAAGCGCGTCCGTGGAGCAGCAGATAGTCTCGCACAGCGGCATCGGTTTGCCAGACGGAAGAGAGACAGGTGGTTTCTGTTGTCATGACGTCTATGCCCATGCGGTAATCCATATTGAGATGGGCGATGCCGTCGCCGATGAATTCCATGATTTTGTTTTTGACAAAACCGTTGCTGAAGACTTCTTTGATAAGGGCTAAGGCTACGTCTTGGGGCCCTACGCCCGGTTGCGGTGTTCCGGTGAGGTAGACGGCGATGATTTCGGGATAGGGGATATCGTAGGTTTTTCCCATGAGCTGTTTGGCCAGCTCCGGACCTCCCTCGCCGATGGCCAGGGCGCCCAGAGCGCCGTAACGGGTGTGGCTGTCCGAACCGAGAATCATTTTGCCGCAGCCGGCCATGGCTTCACGCATATATTGATGGATGACGGCTTGGTGCGCGGGGACATAGATGCCTCCGTATTTCTTGGCGGCGGACAGGCCGAAGAGATGATCGTCCTCGTTGATGGTGCCGCCTACGGCGCAGAGGCTGTTATGGCAGTTGGTCAGCACGTAGGGGACGGGGAATTCTTGCAGGCCGCTGGCTCGGGCGGTTTGGATGATGCCTACATAGGTGATGTCGTGAGAGGCCAGAGCGTCGAATTTTAGGCGCAGGGGAAGGGGAGTGTCGGAACTGCCGGAGTTGCCGGAGACGCTGGTGCTGCCGGAGTTACCGGTGCTGCCAGAGTTGCCGGTGCTGCCGGTTCGGTTGGAGCCCGAGGAGGAAACCGGCTTGGTGTTGTGTTGAGTCAAAATGCTGTGGGAAATGGTGTTGCAGCGTGCCTGCTCAAGTGTTGTGGCAAGATATTCCGGGTCTTGTGCTCCCAAGATCTTGTTGCCGTCTTGTATGTATACGCCGTTGTGAAAGAGTTTGATCATTTTTTTCTCCTTAATGTTGATGGGGTTCATGGAGATAGACTCACTTGAAATATGAAATAAGTCTAGCATATTGTGAGTCGTTGTTCAATGAATGGGATCAGTCATGAATGGGATCAGTCATAGTCCTGCCCCTTCCAGCGTTGCTGCATCCTGCAGCACTTCTCTTCCGCGATTTGCGACGAGTTTTCCCTTTTGCAGCAACAAGACCTGGGAGCACAATTGCTCCGCAAAGGCCAAATCGTGTGTCGCAATCAGCTTCCCTTGCGGGAGTTCTGCAAGAATGGCTGTCAGGGTGCGCCGGGCCCGGGGATCCAAAAAAGCGGTGGGTTCGTCAAACAGCAAAAATTCAGGATTCATGGCAAGGACGGTGGCGATGGCCGCCAGCCGTTTCTCTCCGCCGGAGAGCTTGAGAGGGGAACGCTCCGCCAGATTTTCGATGCCCAGCTGGGATAGCGCAGCGGTGACGCGCTTTATGGTTTCGGCTTCGGGGCAGCCAAAACTGCGGGGTCCAAAGGCGATATCCTCAAACAGATTGGGCATAAAAAGCTGATCGTCCGGGTTTTGAAATACCAAACCGATGCGGGCGCGAATTTCCCGCAGAGTTTTTTTCGTTAAGATTGTTTCGCCCAAGCGGATTTCGCCGGAGACTGATGGCAACACACCGATGAGGGCAAGAAGGAGCGAGGTTTTTCCCGCGCCATTGGCGCCGATGAGGGCGATATTTTCTCCCGCTTTCATTGAGAAGCACACGGCGTCTATCGCCCGGGCGCCATCAGTATATTCTACTGATAAATCTGTAACTGTGAGCAAAAAAACCACCTATCCTGTCATGTAAAGGTGTCCAACCATAAAAAAACGCAGCAACAAAGCCGGCAGGCATACTGCCGCCAGCATCAGCACATCTGAGCTCCGAAGCTGTCGCCGCGGGGGCGGAATAGACTTGAGAGAATAACCCCGGCAGCCCATGGCAGCGTGAACCCGCTCGGCCCGGTCAAATCCGCGCAGGAGAAGCTGGCCAACGAAAGACCCCATGTGGCGCATGTCGAGTGCTTTTTTGCTGCCGGAGCGCAGTTTATAGGCCGTTGTCATGGCGTAAACTTCCTCCAGCAGAACGCTGATGTAGCGAAATGTGATCTCAAAAACCATGACAAAAACCGCAGGAACATGAAGCCGCCGCAGCTGGGCTGTCAGTTCTGTGAACGGGGTTGTTGCCACAAGCAGCAATGCGGCCATAACACACAGATACATTTTCAACAAAATGGTCATCAGAGATAGTATGCCCAGGCTGATTGTGACGCCGACCACAGTAAACGCCGCTGCTTTATCGAAAATAACATTGGAAAGGCCGGCGAACAGGCAAAAAGGCAGCGCGATCAGCATCCGGGAGAGCAGAAGCTTGTACGGCAGTTCCGCCAGCGCCATCATGACAAAGGGATAAAACAGGTACGGTGTGAGGGCTGCAAAGTCATACCGTCCAAAGGAGGCAGTACACACAATAAAGATGAGAGCGGAGAATAGCTTCGCCAGTGGGTGCACCCGGTGTATCACAGTCCGCCCCATTGAGAGACTTTCCAGCGCCCGCAGGTTATGGAGGCGCGCGCTGATATCAGACATGGGCCTGAACCTCTTTGGTCTGAGCTTCTTGGGCTTGATCTTCTTTGTTTTTTGAGCCGGAGTCTTTTAGGGCGCGGGATTTTTTGAATTTAACCATGAAAATGATGAGTCCGGCCGCACCCGCGAGGGCACAGGTAATCATGGCTCCAATAATACCGGAGACAGAGGTTCCCGCCGGATTGTCAGGGTCTGATGGGAGAGTATAGTCCGGCAGAAGCGCGGTGCTTTTCTGCACGTTTGCGGCAATCTCAAAAATACCGTCCTCCGAGGCTCCAAGCTCCGTTTCGGCGCCGAAAACCTTTTCTGTGGTCTTGCCAATAGCCCATTCCAAACCGTCGGGATTAGCGGAGGCAAACAGAGACAGGAACCCGCCGGTTAGGAGTGTCAGTGCGGCGAGTATGGCAAGCACCTTTTTCGTCGAAACGCCGCTGAGACGTTTGCTGGGTTGTCCGGGCTGCAAAGAGTCCATAATCTCCGGGCGCATTTTGTGGACAAAACACAGGATTGCCGCTGTTACGATCCCTTCCACAAGGCCAATGACCAGATGGATAGGGAGCATGAGGGCGGAAAATGTGCCGAAGGGGAGCTCTGTTATGCCGGACGCCACTGTTTGGAGCACGACAAAAAAAGCGCCAAGTCCCAAGGCAATCATCACCGACGCGATTGACGCGATGGATAGACGTCTGGAGCCGATACTTTTTTGCAGCAACGGTTTGAATATCAATGGATACACCACAAGACACGGGATGACGCCCAGATTGAAAATATTGCAGCCCAAGGCCAACAGGCCGCCGTCCGCAAAAAAAAGGCATTGAACAATAAGTACAGCCGCCATGGCGAGAAAAGCCGGAATGCCGCCCAGCAATCCGGCGAGCAAGATGCCGCCGCCGATATGTCCGGAAGAACCTGTGGCAGGAATCGCGAAAGTGATCATTTGTCCGGCGAAAACCAGAGCGCCGGCAACGCCCATAATCGGGATTTTTTTCTCGCTCAGTTCGTTTCTTTTGATCTTTGCCGCTGACACACCGATGGCCGTGATGCTGATGACATTCATCGCCATACCGACCGCCGGGGAAAGAAGCGCGTCTGCCATATGCATGAGTATCGTTAATCCTTTCTATGTAAATCTAGTTGAAAGATGTCACCTATAAGTTTATACTAAAAATCAAATTGTCAACAAGCCCGGTGGGGGGATGTTTCTGAAATGAAAAATGCCGAACTGAAATCATGTTATTTTTTTGGCCATAACATGATTTTTTGCACAAATTTTACTTATTTTTTACCATGCCATGCTTGAATGCGTTGGATATGGATGTCATGCTTGGTTTAAGTATAGTTATGTAACTATAACAAATATCAACTATCAAAAAGGCAGGAGTGAGATGAAGATGATCAAAGAGAGAGGAAAGAACAAGATTGCCATATTGTTGTGTGTTATTATGGTGTTCTCCATGTTTACGGGGATCTTGATAACAGCGCAGCCCGCAATCGCGGATGAGGTAGAGATCGAAGCTGGGGAGCCGGGATCCGAAACGGGGGCGCCGGAACCCGAAACTGGGGCAGAGGAGCCCAAAACTGAGGAGACAGGATCCGAATCTGAGGCAGCGGAGAATACAGCGGGAAAAACAGGATCCAAAGCTAAGACAGCGGAGACCAAAGCGGGGGTGGCGGGGTTCGAAGCTGAGATGCTCACGTTAACCCCGGGCAGCACCGTAAGCCGCATGAATTTCACTTGGTACAGCGACAGAGGGGACCCTGCTGTTTCTGTTGTGCAGGTTGCGAAGAAGTCCGACATGTCAGGCGGAAAATTCCCGGCTGATAAAGCCATAACCGCCACAGGAACTGCTGGAGACGCCTCTGACGGGAAAAGCTGGCATAAGGCTTCCGTCGCCGGTCTTGTGAGCAGCACAGAGTATGTCTACTGCGTTTCTGACAACGGGACCGATTTCAGCAAGGTGTATAGTTTCAAAACCGGTGCGGCAGGCTTCTTCAGCTTTGCTGTGACTGGAGATCCCCAGCTTACCACAGGCAGCCAGGATGTGACAAGCTCTTATCAGCCGGGCGGCGCTGTGGGAACCACCAAACAAGGCTGGCAGGATACAGTGAGCGCCATTAAGGCCAAAGGGGTTAACTTCATTGCCGGCGTGGGTGACCAGGTTGACATGACAAGCAACGGCAGCGAAGCGGAATACGCGAACTTCTTTGCGCCGAGCGAACTGAGAAGCATCCCTTATGCCCCGGCGGTGGGGAACCATGACAGGCACTATCTGTTCAATTATCACTTCAGCCTCCCTAACTTGCAGAACTTTGCCCCGGTTATCAACGCTGGAAATGCCACAAACCAGCAGTATCAGGATATGGAGGTTGCCGGTAATTATTATTACCTGTACAACAACGCTCTGTTTGTGGTCCTCAACGACGCTGGCTACCCGGAGAGCAAAGAAGTTGCCGCAAATTATAGTGCTCTGTATGATCAAACGCTGCAGGCGGCGACACAAGATTATGCGGGCAGGTATGACTGGGTGTTTGTGCAGCACCACAAGTCCACAGCCAGTGTAGCTGACCATGTGGCTGATCGGGATATTCAATACTATGTGGAAGCCGGATTTGAGAAATTGATGGATAAGTATGGTGTCGATTTCGTTCTGGCCGGACACGACCATGTCTACGCACGCAGTTATCCGATGTATGATGGTGTGCCGGACAAAACAGGAGCCAGCGGCGTTCCCAACGTCGGGCTGATACAGGGTGGAGACGGTGCGTCCTCTGCACATAATCCCAAAGGAACCATATATTTTACATCAACAACAGGCAGCGGTCTGAAATATTATGAGCTGTTCAACAACGCAGGCAATCTTTATGTCAAGGACAACTTGTATTATCCGTACCTGGTGAATGGCAAAGTTGGCAGCTTGGCGTATATGGAGAAAAATCTTCCCTTGTCCACCGCGAAATATCTCCAAAATAAGACCCCTGGGTATCTCCTGGTGAAGGTAAAGGGGAATCAAGTGAATTTCGAGTACTACGACCTGAGCAACCAATACAAAAATACACCCTATGACACCTACACTGTCTCCAAAGACAACGGACGCCATGGCGGCAACACTCATGGAGGGGGGACCCATAGTGGCGATCATCGAAACGGTGGCAGGAATGATAACACACAAGATGTTCTTGTAATTGTTCCTAAAGTTCCCAAAGCGGGAGTTTGAGAACCTTTGAGAATTTTCCAGGTATACAAGCTACCTGAAATTCACTTCGGAACAGACGAAGCCCCACAAGCGGGCTTCGTCCATTAAGGCGCCGCCCAGATGACAATAAGAGGTAAGCAGAGGCACACCGAGGGTTCGGTCGGCGATGGCGGCCTTGCTCTGCCTACGCCGTTGTTATTTTTTCGTCCTGACGTGATAGAGTGTTGTTTTCGCTCCCGCGCCCTTTTTACAGGAGGATGACTTCGTGAACGAGCAGGAAATCAACGACAGGATTGACATTCTTTCCGATATGCTGATTGAAACGGAGAAGTGTATCGAGAAACTGACGGCCAGAGATGAAGAGATGCAGACTGTGCTCATGGCGCTCATGGCA
>WRII01000041.1 GCA_009782825.1 Peptococcaceae bacterium | reverse complement strand
CATCGAAGACGATGCGGCGGACATTCTGCACATCATGCCCGCGATAGAACTGCCAAGGCAGGGCAAGAAAGATATTACCTATTACCGCGAAGTCTGGCAGCAGCGCATCGACCCAAAAGGAGGGGCGCTCCATGCGATGCGCGACAAAGATTTGCTGCCGAAAAACATCCTGGGGCCATGGCTGGATGACGACCTGCTGAAAGACGACAGCCCGATGCGGCGCAATATGAAAGCGCGCGCAGAGAATTTGCGGGAGACGGAACGCGCCCGAATCACCCAGATGGGTTTGAACCCCGATGACTATTTACCGCCCCCGCCGCCGGAAGAGCCGCTGCCAGAACTCGACGAACTCCCGGAATTCATGGAGCGGATGGAACAGAAGAAAGAAGAAGCAAAACAAAAACTGATCGAAGCGCAGAAAGAAGCAGAATCTCAAAAAGCCGAAGCCCTGAAAAAAGCGGCAGAAGCAGGGATGGATACCAGCAAGCTGGAGAATCCATCCTTACCCAAAGGGCCGCCGACATTCCGCACCGCCGATGAGATCGCGCGCATCCGCGCCAGCCTGGGGCCGAATCCCAGTCAAGGGATGGAAGTTGCGTTGTCAGGGATGAACCTGCAAGGAGCGAATTTCCGCGAGGCGCTGGAAAGCGCCGACTTGTCGCGGGCGCGCCTGGATGACGCGGACTTTTCCGCGCACAGAAAGCTGCAGAAGCCGCACAAAAAACGGCGGAAGATCTACTGGTTTTGGCTCTTCGGACCAATTCTCCTCATGATACTGTGGAAGCCATGCGGCAGCATACAGGGATTACAAAGGAGAGAATTGCAGAGTTAAGGGAGCAAGTGTAGCCCATCATTTCCGCAAAGCGGAAATCATTTTATCAGAACACCTAAGGTCACAAGGCCATTTCCCCAAAAGTTTTGCCAAAACCCCCGAAAACGGCAAAACTTTTTCAATTAATGCGAACTCAGAGGCGCTCTCCAGCCTGTACGAATTCCGGCTCGAACTCAAATCCAAAGCCCCGGCATCGACATCCAGTCCATCATTGGTGAGACATGCACAGGCTCGGCGCTAAACAACCGCTTCAACATCCATGGTTCAAACTGCTTGTCCCTCCCGCAACAGCCACCGCCGCAGCAGATCCAATGCCGTCTCCACCGTCATATCCCGCACAGACTCCCGCTCCCCGACCATGCAACGCTCCAACACCTCTTCCCCCTCCCCATGAGCCAGCGCGATATACACAAGCCCCACAGGCTTCTCCGCCGTCCCTCCTTCAGGACCGGCAATACCTGTGGTTGCCAGGGCCACATCGCTATGCAGCGCCTTCCGCGCTCCCTGGGCCATTTCCCTGGCCACACACTCACTGACAGCCCCCCACCGCTCCAAGCTTCCGGCGTGCACCCCCAGCAGCTCCTGTTTCGCCCGATTGGCATAGCTGATCACACCGCCCTGGTAATAGGCCGAACTGCCGGAAACCTCCGTGACCCTGCCCCCCAGCAGCCCTCCTGTACACGATTCCGCCGTGGCCAGGGTCAGACCCCGCTCTTTCAGCAGATCTCCCACTACCCCCACATGAGTCTGCTCATCCCGGGCAAAAACACGCAGCCCCAGCCGGGCGCTCCAAAAACCATCCGCTTTTTCCAGCAGCGCCATCGCCTCTTCTTCAGGCAGTTCCCGCACACACAAACGCATATCCAAATAAGTATGTTGATCCAACAACGTACAAAAAAGCACCTGATCCGGATCCAGCTCCCGCCACTCTTTCTGATGATCTTCAATTCGCCGCTCCAGCTCCGTCTCCTGCAGTCCAAACACCTTGAGCACCCGTACCCTCACATGCCCCCGGGCGCCCACCCACCTCCTCAACCGCTCTAAAACCTGATCCACAAACATAGGCACAAGCTCCTGAGGCGGCCCCGGCAAAAAAATGATCATCGCCTCCCCCATAACCCAAGCCCCCGGAGCCGTGCCCCGCGGGTTGTCCAGAATCAAACACCCCTCAGGAAAACGCGCCTGCCTTTCCGATCCTTCCGGAACCGGCTTCCCCTGAAAAAACGCCTCAATACGGCGAGACTGTTCCCCGTCAAAAACCAGAGGCGCCCCAGCCACCTCCGCCACCACTTCCCGAGTCAGATCGTCATAAGTCGGCCCCAGCCCCCCTGTCAGCAAGACCAAATCACTGCGTCCGCATGCCGTCGTCAAAGCCTGCTTCAAGCGTTCCCGGTGATCTCCCACCGTCACATGATAGCGCACCTCAATACCAAGACCAGACAGCTGCTCGCTCAAATACTGAGTACTGATATTCAATGTTTTGCCCAATAGAAGCTCCGTCCCTGTGGCAATGACCTCCGCGGTCACACCATGATTCATTAGATTTTTCATCCAGCCACACACCTATCAAAGGGAAATTCTGTTATGATAGTTTAACCGACACCGCCATAAAAATCAACAAAAATCTCAACAAAAATATCGAAAAATATCGAAATGCGTTATGTTGTCATAGCCCTCCTTTCGCGCTATAATAAAAACTGCCATGAACAATCTAATTGAAATAACAATCCCTCCCTCCGTCATAGAAATACTCCAGATCCTGACCTTCAACGGCTTTGACGCCTATGTGGTCGGGGGGTGTGTGCGCGATTACCTGCTTGGCCTGTCCGTTAAGGATTGGGATGTGGCCACCAGCGCTTCCCCCCAAGAAGTTGTGGACTGTTTTCCGCACAGCCGGATTCTAGACTTTGGGATCGAGCACAATACCTTAGCGATTTTAACACCTATAGGCCCCGTTGAGATCACGACCTATCGTACAAATCATCACAAAGACCCCCACCCCAATGACCTTCAGCCTAATGACACATCCCCAAAGTATCAATGGCACGATAGTCCCCTGCGTCAGGACCTCCGGTTCCGTGATTTTACCATAAACGCCCTCGCTTATCATCCTAAACGGGGAATCTATGACCCCTTTGGCGGATTAGCTGACCTTGATCAAAAAATCCTTCGCGGCGTCAGCAACCCCGACGCCCGTTTCTGTGAAGATCCTTTACGGATTCTGCGGGCCCTGCGCTTTGCCGCCACCAAAAATTTTTACATCGAATTCTCCACCCGTGCTGCCATGCTGAACCGGCGTGATCTGCTGAACCGTTCCGCTTGGGAACGTATCACAAGCGAATTGATGATATTTTTAACCGGACACAACCTGAAATCCTTATTTATGAGCTACCGCGACATTTTTGCCGTTATCCTGCCGGAAATAGTGCCGAGCTTTGATTTTGAACAAAAAAACCCCTACCATTGTTTCGATGTCTGGCGCCACACCATAGAAAGCATTGATGTTGTCACAGCAGCAGCCCCCTGGCCCCTCAACGCTGCCGATGTCCCCTTTCTCAAACTTACCATGCTTTTCCATGATTTAGGCAAGCCCTCCTGCTGGAGTCTCGATAATCGCGGTATTGGGCATTTTTACGGACATGCCGGGGTCAGCGCGGCTTTGGCCACCCAGGCCCTGCAGCGTCTCAAAATCGATAGTAAAATTACTGATACCATCAGCACTCTGGTGCAATATCACGACACACCCATAACGGCCTCTCTCAAAGAGGTTCTTCGCTGGCTGCGTACCTTGGGCATAGAAACTTTTCTTCTGCTTCTGCATGTCAAGAAAGCCAATATTCTCGCCCAGCATCCGAATTGCCGCGGGAATCTGCAAGAGTTGGAACACCTCTATAGAATTGTTCTGACTGTACAGGAACAAAACCTATGTTATACCCTGCGGGATTTATGTATTAATGGCAACGACTTGATCGCGATGGGTATCCCCGCCGGACCCCACATCGGGAGCTTGTTGGAATCTCTGCTGGAAAAAGTCATGGACGGCGTGTGCCCTAATACTCACGACGCCCTCATGGCTGAGGTGCAGAGGGAACTCCCTCAAGGATAAATCATTCTTGTCTGAGTAAATATGTGTACTTGTCAAAATTCTCCAATATCTCCGCTTCAGCCTCATTCAGCTCCAACTCATCCGCGATTTGTTCACGGGTTTTATTTTTTAGCATCTTTCTGTGTATGAGTCCAATTAATTTTTCAAGCTCGCCTTCTTCTCTGCCTTCTTCTCTTGCCGTATCAATACGCTCCT
Organism: Peptococcaceae bacterium; assembly: GCA_009782825.1. Classification (GTDB taxonomy): domain Bacteria; phylum Bacillota; class Desulfitobacteriia; order Desulfitobacteriales; family Syntrophobotulaceae; genus WRJI01. The sequence goes on along the minus strand of WRII01000041.1, from coordinate 22,065 downwards.
TCTCATCCATACACTCCATAAGATATCCATAATAGGCGTTAAGAGTTTCCGGATCATTGATATTGCGCTGATATTGCTGAGCAAATTGGTATAATCCCTGATCCATCTGGAACACCTCCTTCACAACAGGACTGTCTGGATTTTGGTATCCAACATCTAAGTAATATAGCCACCGGTGCAACGCATTGGAAAAATCCGGCTGGGTCACGAAATAAAACGATCATTCTTGTGGAGAGCCTGGCAGGGTCTGATCCAATCAGCTATGATCTTTGCAACTTGAGTATAATGGTGGGTCACCATTTGGTTATGGTCACAATCAATCACATGATACACAAAGTTCCCTGTTGTGTATGTTTCCCATGCCATACATTGACTTGTCTCATGTATTAATGTGTCTTTAGTGAATATCACTGAGACGTCGGCTCTTATCTTGGAACTGAATTTCACAGGATTACTGTGATTGAGCATATTTACCGTAAACGAGTGCTGCAGTTCCCTGTGAATTCGTTGATAATCGCTTGGAGATTCCACAAGACGGTGAGCCAGCTCGGCAATAATACTCTCAGGAGTGACGCCAAACTTCTCTGCATCATCCATGTTTGTATATTTCCTGCCGAAAAATCTAAATACATATTCTTTGGCGACGACTAATGCTATTTTATCAGCTTCTTTCTCATCTGTCATGCCTATATGTGACTCATTGATAATGGCGTCGAGTACGATAATTCTCGACACATATTTTCCACTGTCTTCTATGCGTTTGGCTAACAAGGGCAGGATTTTTCCTCCGTAAGAATATCCAATCAGGATATCACCATCCTTGAATTTGGGCTCGATAAATTCAAGGATTTTTTCAACAGTAAATTCTATGGCATTCTCGATTTCATCACTATTTTGTTCATAATATTTAGGATCGTTCATGCCGAATATTCTGCCATCATAATTCATTGCTCCAACAAGATGTTTAAATTCCGCCGCATAGCCGGCGGCTGAGGGAATCATAAATAGTTGTGCTTGCCTGTTGTCACTATATTTATCATCATTCATGACATATATCATATTATCAACGGTGTAGAAATCTGTTAATGCCATTTGAGGATCTTTAGGCCAAGAGAGTTCAAAGGGGGCCATTACCATAGCAATTTTTTTTGGAGTTTGCTTTTCCAGAACCAGCCTGACATTGACATGGTCATGCTTTATTTTGGACACGACTCTCAATGCTTTGATTGAATCTCCGCCAATATCGAAAAAGCCGTCTTCTATGCCAATACCATCTATGCCTAATACTTCTGTGAAAGCCATGACAACCAGCTCTTCATTATGATTTGTGGGCGCTGTGTATTTTTTTGCTTTGTACTCCGGTATCGGCAGGGCCGTTCTATCCAGCTTGCCATTGCGGGTTAACGGAATACTGTCTAACTGAACGATGTGCGCCGGCACCATATATTCCGGCAGGGTTTTACGCAGTTCGGTTTTAAGGGTTTCTGCAAGACACTGAACTTCTGCGAGTTGATAGACTTCAGTCTGTTGATTCCCTTCACTAAACTCAACGCAGTTGTTATCCTCCAACTGTCTGATGATATATCTCTCACCTGTAATGTAGGCACAAAGGTATCTCTCTCCGGCTTTGTCTTCCCTAGCTATAACTGCTGCACCACTTATACCTGGCTGTTCCAGCAGGCGGCTTTCTATTTCTCCGAGCTCTATGCGGTAACCGCGGATCTTGACTTGGTCGTCGATGCGGCCCAAGTATTCGATGTTTCCGTCGGGCAGCCATCTTGCCAGATCTCCTGAGCGGTACATCTTTCCTTCTCCAAATGGGTTGTCCACGAATTTCTCTGCGGTCAGCTTGGGGCGGTTCAGATAGCCTCGGGCAACTCCGTCTCCGGCTACACAGAGTTCGCCTGGAACGCCTATACCACAGAATTCTGCTTCGTTCAGGATATATATTTTTGTATTAGCAATGGGTTTTCCGATGGGTATCTTGCTTTCTTTTCCTGTACAAGTGTATTTTGTGGTGTACACTGTTCCTTCTGTCGGCCCGTAGTAATTTACCATTTTTCCAGGCCCGGTATAGCTCTTCACCAGCTCAGCGGATAAGGCTTCGCCTGCCACTTGTATCACTTTGACTGAGTTCAATCTTGGATCTGTGTCTTCCAGGTGCGGGAGAAAGGCTTTGAGCGCTGATGGCACGAAGGATAGGTCGGTCACTTTGTGTTTTTCTATTGCGTCGGCTATCCTATTGGGGTCTTTCTCCTGCCCCGGCGCCAGTAGCACGATTCTGCCTCCACTAAGCAAGGGGGCAAAGAGTTCCCATATGGATACATCGAACACGCAGGATGTTTTTTGCAGGACGACGCTGCCCTTGTTTAGGTTTTCTTCTCTTATGATGTGGGTCAAAAAATTTACAGCACTTCGTTCTTCTATCATGGTTCCTTTGGGTTTCCCAGCAGAACCCGAGGTGTGTATCATGTAAGCGATATCTGTTGGCTTTTTGATTGATGTTATATTATTTGCGCTGCCAGCATAGATCTCTGCCAATGTTAAGTCTAATTGTGGAATATCGCTGATGCTTTTTATCTGCTCTGTTGTCTTCAGCAGAACCTTTGCGCCACAGTCTTCCAGAATATGCTGGATGCGCTTCTGTGGATATTCTGGATCTATGGGGACATAAGCTGCACCAGATTTCAGGATGGCGTATATGCCGATAATCATTTCTAGGCTTCTCTTGGTCAAGATAGCTACAAAGTTGTTGGGTTGGATATTGTATTCTTGGCGCAGTTTTCGCGCCAGACGGTTGGCTTGAGCATTGAGTTCTTTGTAGGTAAGTTGAAAGATATCAGCCCGCTGGAGAATACCAGCGTGTTTCTGCTCTTCAAATACAACGGCTATGTTATTTGGTGTTTTGGCAACTTGTTCTTCGAAGAGCTGTATGATTGTTTTATCCTGTGGGTATTCTGTGTCGGCAGCGTTAAATTCTACCAGCACTTTTGCTTCTTCTGCTGTATCTGTCATGCGAATTTCTTTTACTTTCTGCTCTGGATGTGCAGCACTTTGTTCGATGATTCTCAACAGGCGGGATCCCAAGATTTCTATTTCCTGTTCTCCGTATTCTCTGGTGTTGTACATGATTTTGAAATGGAGTGTGTCTCCTTTGTATGCTATCAGGCCCAAGGGGTAGCTTATCTGCTCACGGGCACTTTCGAATTTGACATCTAGTTCGTTGTGATTTCCTATATCTCCAACATAATAGTTTTCGAAAACGACCAGGGTTCCAATCAGTCCGCTGCCCAGGGCGCTGCGGTTCTGTATTTCTGCTAAGGGACAATAGTCGTGCTCGTTTCCGTCTAGGGCTTGTTTCTGCAAATTTCCCAGCAGGGTAATAAGTGTTTCTTCTTTTCCTGCTGCTACGCGCACGGGGACTGTGTTGATGAACAGCCCGACCATGTCTTCTATTCCTTCGATCTCCGCGTTCCGCCCTGACACAACTTTTCCGAAGATGACGTCGTTTGTTGCGTTGTACTTCTGCAGCAGTAGTCCCCAAGCGGCTTCTACGAGTGTGTTGACTGTTACACTGTATTTTGCGCATGTTGATTCGATTTGTTGGGCTAACTCCGGTCTGAGTGTAAATGCTTTGCTCCGGCTCTCTTCTTCTCTTTCTTCTGTCAAACCAGTTACGTCTGGTTGGCCAGTTACGCCTGGTTGGCTGGCTGCGGCTGCGTCCGGTTGCTCCATAGGCCAGACTGAGTCCATCGGTCGTATGTCTGCGCATGTTTCGTATCCTGCCAGCAGGTCTTCCCAATATTTAAGGCTTGCTTCTTTGTCTTTGTGCTCCAGATGTTTTACATATGTTTCAAAACGGTTCCGCTCGACTGGCAGGGCTTCCTTTGCTGACCCTTTGTTGTCTTTGTTCTCTAAATAGGCATGGAATAGATCTCTGTACAGAATCGACTGGCACCAACCATCCATGATGATATGGTGGTTTGTTATTATAAGCTTGTATCCATTGTTTCTGACTTTGACCAGGATCATCCGGATCAAGGTATCTTGTTCCAGGTTGAACCCTCGCTTCACATCCATGATTTTCAGATCCTGATAGTCTTGTTCGGTGTCTACTTCTGCATATCTGTATTCCGGCGGCCTTTCTTTCAGTACGATCTGGCGAGGGACGCTGACTTCCTGATACTTGATTGTTGTGCGCAGGACTTCGTGACGTTTCACCAGAGACTCAAAGGCTTTCTTCATCTGCCCTTCTTTGATTGGAGCGGGTACCCCTTTGGGGGCTATTTGTAGGGTTTGCTGGACGACATATTGGGCGCTCTCTTCATGTGCGAGTTTCTCGAACAGCATTCCTTCCTGCATGGGCGTGAGGGCATAGATGCGTTCTATTTCTTTGCCTTGGCCGGCCAGGGTTTCTTTGACGTGTCTGAATTCGCTGTCTGTCCAGCTTGTTTCGCCAAAATCACTGGCTGTCGGCTCGGTAGGTGTGGCTTTGTGGCAATGTTCCGCCACGGCTTGGAGTTGGTTTTTGTATTCTCTGCACAATTGTTCAATGATTTCCGGTTGATACTGTCTGCTGTTGTAGGTGGCTGTCATGGTCAGCTTGCCGTTATGCACATGGCTGTTCAGAACTACGGGTGTGCCGATTTGGTTGCGAGGGTCAACATCGTGCCCATGAGGGAGTTCGGAAAGGGTAAAGTGGGGGGGATGATGCCTTCTCTCGGCTCCGAATTCGCCAAGATAGTTGAATGTTATGTCTGGGGTGGTTTCCAGATCTGCTTGGCTTTCCTGCATCAATATGCCATACCCAATCCCGTGTTGGGGAATCCGCCGAAGGGTTTCTTTGGTGTTCCTGATGTCCTGACTGAGGCTGCTTCCCAGCTCTTCCAACACGACTGGGTAGATGCTGGTGAACCATCCTACGGTCCGTCCCAGATCATAACTGCCTGGAATGTCTTCACGTCCGTGTCCTTCCATTTGGATGGTCAGGGTTTTTTGTCCTGTAACTTTGTTGACTGCCCGGCCTAGTGCTGCTAGCAGCAGGTCGTTGATTTCTGTGTTGTAAGCATGGCTGCTTTTTTTGAGTAATGTTTCTGTGGTGGAGGTGTCCAGGTTTGTGAGTGTTGTCCAATAGTCATATCCTTCTGGTGGTTTGGCTTCCTTAAGCCGATATCCTTCAGTCAACCTGCCTTTGGCGGCTTTCTCTGTGATTGTTGACCAGTATGGGGTCTCTCTCCTCAATGTTGGGCTGGTTTGGTAGCGGATGAGTCCTTCGCTCCATGCCTTGAATGAGGTTGTTTTGGCCGGCAGGGTTATTGTTTGACCTCTTAATGCCTGACTGTAGGCTGTTTCTAAATCTTCACTCAGAATACGCCAGGAGACTCCGTCTATCACCAGGTGATGGATAACCAGCAGAAGATAGTCTTTTTGGGGTGTGTCTATTGGTAGTGTGGTATGGAACAGGGCTGCCTGCATCAGAGGGCCGCTGTTCAGTTTCATGCTTGCCTGTATCGCTTTTGCTTTCTTGTTTATGTCTTCGACTCTGCATTCTATCTCTGTGAACCCATATCCGTCTTGGTCTTCTGGTTTGCCAATTATCATATATTGGGCGCAGATGTCAGAATGCGCAGATGCCTTTTGTGTAGTGTTAAGTGTGGCGCGCAGCATATCGTGATGTTCTGTCAGGGCAGACAGGGCTTTTCTCAGCGCGGCTGTATCTGTTTTATTGTGATCCTTGTTTTGGCGCAGATGAATTTTGTCTGGACGCACGTTTATTTCGTATAATTGGCTCTGGTTGAAATGTTCCGGGTTCCTCAGGTTTTGGGCGAAGAAGCGGCGCTGGATCGGTGTCAGTGGGACTTCACCGCTTATTTCTCCTTGATCCGGGGCTATGGTTTCCTGCTTTAAGGTGAGATTCTTGGCTATCTGTTCCGGGGTTTTGTCTTTCATAATATGACCCATGGTACTGTTGTAACCGGTTTCCCGGATTTTGCTCAGGATTCGCAGGGCTTTGATGGAGTCCCCACCCAGATCGAAGAAGCTGTCTGTGACACTGACTCGTTCGAGGCCCAGGATGGTTTCAAAGGCTTTTGTGATGTGTTTTTCTTTTGTGGTTCGTGGCGCTGTATAGTCTTTTGTTGTGTGTTTTGGTATAGGCAGGGCTGCTTTGTCCAGCTTGCCGTTGCGGGTTAAGGGGATTGTGTCCAATTGAATCATGAATGCGGGGATCATATATTCCGGAAGGACTTTGCGCAGATTGGCTTTGAGGGTGTCTTCTGTGGGTCCTTCAGCAGTGACATAGGCGCACAAATATTTTTCTCCGGCTTTGTCTTCTCTGGCTATAACTGCCGCAGCGCTTATGCCGGGGAGTTCCAGGAGGCGGCTTTCTATTTCTCCGGGCTCTATGCGGAATCCCCGGATTTTCACTTGTTCGTCTATGCGCCCCAGGTATTCGATGTTCCCGTCGGGCAGCCATCTTGCCAGATCTCCTGTCCGGTACATCTTTCCTTCTCCGAATGGGTTGTTCACGAATTTCTCTGCTGTCAGGCCGGGGCGGTTTAGGTAGCCGCGGGCGACTCCGTCGCCTGTGGTACGTAGTTCACCTGGTACGCCTATGCCACAGAGTTCTTCTCCGTTTAGGATATATACTTTTGTATTGCCAGTGGGTCTCCCGATGGGTATTTTTCCTAAATGCACGTCGCCTTTTTGAAGCTCCCAATATGTTGTGCAGATCGTATCTTCTGTTGGTCCGTAAGCATTAATATAGCGACCGCTTACATTGTTCAGAATTTCTGGTTGAGCTTCTGAACCTGCTGTTATCAATGTTTTGATTGTATTCAGCTGCACACGAACTGCATATTGCGGGGGTAATGTGATAATATCAATTTTTTGTCCCTGGATTACAGCATTCAATTCATCTGTATTGTGAACTTGGTTTTGGTTAAGCACTACTAGGCGGGCACCTGTCAGCAGCGCTGTCATGATTTCTGATACAGTGGCATCAAATATATAGTTATGAAACATTCCAATTGTGTTGTCTGAATCAATATCTAAATTTTTTGCATATACATTTAGGTGATTATTTACGCCTCTATGTTCTACCATGACACCTTTGGGATTTCCGGTTGTCCCGGATGTATAGATTAGATAAGCGAGGTTTTCTGGGCCGTTAATGTGTTCAGGGTTTTTATCGTTGTTTGCATAATTGTCCATACTGCACAGATTAATTGTCATTTCATTTACTGGCATCCCAGCTGACACTTCAAATCCGCCAGGCCCGACCAGGATTGCTTTGGGTTGGCAATCCTCCAGCACAAACCTGATACGCTCTTCTGGATATGTTGGATCGATGGGTACATAAGCTGCACCTGACTTCAGAATTGCAAATATCCCAACAATCATTTCCAAGCTTCTCTCAGTCAGAATGGCCACAAAGTCGTCGGGTTGGATTTTGTATTCCTGACGTAGTTTTCGCGCCAGATGGTTGGCATGGACATTGAGTTCTTTGTAGCTAAGTTTCTGGTCTTCAAATATGATGGCTGTATTGTTGGGTGTTCTGGCGACTTGTTCCTCAAATAACTGTACGACTGTTTTGTGCCGTGGATATTCTGTGTTGGTGGCGTTGAAGTCTATCAAGATTTTCTCTTCCTCTGCCGCGTTTGTCATACGGATTCCTTTTATTTTCTGTTCTGGATTTTCTGTGATAGTTTTTATGAGATTGCTGTAATGCTCGGCCATCTGCGTGATTGTTTCCGGCTTAAATAAATCTGTGCTGTATTCGAGGTTTATTATATAGCCCTCTGGGGTAGGAACCGCTGTCAAAGTCAGGTCGAATTTGGCTGCTCCTGTTTCTATGGGTTCCCATGTTCCATCAAATAAACTTTCTGTAAAGTTCTCGCCATCTTGCAGCGAAAACATCACATCAAATATCGGATTTCTGGAGAAGTCCCTCCTGACTTTTACGGCCTCAACGAGGTCTTCAAACGGGTATTCCTGGCTGCTGTAGGCTTGCAGGCATTTTTCTTTTATGCTGTTTAGCAGGGTTGCAAAGCTTTCGTCAGGACAGATGTTTCCTTTTATGGCCAGGGTGTTTACGAACATCCCCAGCATGTTTTCTGTGTCTATATGAGTTCGCCCTGATATGGGCGTTCCTACTATGATTTCTTTCTGCAGGCTGTATTTCCCCAGCAGTATCATGAAGGCTGATAGCATGACCATGAACTCGGTGGCGCCGTGTTTATTCGCTAATTCTCTGACTTTGGCACGGGTTTCTGCTTCTATTTTGGCCCGGATGCTGCTGCCTTTGAAGGTTTGTTCCTGGGGACGGGGGAAGTCGGTTCTTAGATCCAGTATGGGGATATCGCCACTGAATTCGTTTTGCCAGTATGCTGCCTGATCCGAGATGTCCCGGGCGCTTTGCCAGGCGCTGTAATCTTTATAGTGAACTTGCGATCTTGGCGGCTGGGTTTTATTGTTATACAGCTCTCTGATTTGGCGCAGCAAAATAGGCAGGCTGATTCCATCACTTATGATATGGTGGATATCTATAAACAGGTATGTGTCTTTGGGGGTTCGCAGGAGTTTGACGCGCATTAAGGGCGCTTGGCTGAGATTGAAGGGTTGGACAAATTTCTTGCATTCTGTCTGAATATCTATCATGCCTGCTTTTTTATATTTTGTTGTCTCTAATAAGATTCTTACATCCGGGCTGATCCTTTGTATCAGCTCCCCGTTTTTGTGGTGGAAGCTGGTGCGCAGGATTTCTTCTTGTTCCAGTAGTATGTCCAATACCTTCTGCAACTGCTTTTCATTTTTCTTTATCTTTGGCTGCGAACCTTTGATGCGTATTACCCCAGGGATATTATATGTGATGTTGGGGCCTATCAGCTCATCTAAAATGTAGAGTCGTTTTTGAGCGGAACTCATGGGGTAGATTTCGGCTTCTGCGGTCCTCGGGATCTCTGTAAAGGCGCTGGGGTTTGAGGGATCATCTGCTTTCGAACACACAATCTTCTCTGCTATCTGCTGGGGAATTGCTAGGCTGAATATTTCTTTGAGGGACAGTCTGACACCTGTGATTTTCTCTAGTTCGTTGAGCAGGATAGTTGCTTTCAGAGAATGTCCTCCTAAGTCGAAGAAGTTGTCTGTGACACTGACTTGTTCGATGCCCAGGATTGCTTCAAAGGCTTCTGTGACTTGTTTTTCTGCTGTGGTGCGCGGCGCTGTATATTCTTTGGTCTTGTATTCTGGTGTGGGCAACACAGCTCTGTCCAGTTTGCCGCTGCGGGTCAAGGGGATTGTGCCTAATTGCACAATATAGGCGGGAACCATATATTCCGGTAAGGACTTGCGCAGGCTGATTTTGATATTCTCTTCTTTTATTTCTGCAGGTCTTTTTGGCGGGTGAAGTCCTTCCATACGGTCAGTATCCTCCAAGCAAAGTTGGTATCCTCCAACTTGCTGATTGTATCCTTCAACAGTAATGTAGGCACATAAGTACTTTTCTCCAGTTTTATCTTCTTGGGTTATGACAACTGCGCCGCTTATGCCTGGCTGTTCCAGCAGACGGCTTTCTATTTCTCCGGGCTCTATACGGTAGCCGCGGATTTTCACTTGCTCGTCGATACGACCCAAATACTCAATGTTCCCATCGGGAAGCCACCGTGCCAGGTCTCCTGTGCGATACATCCGGCCTTTTCCGAACGGGTTCTTTATGAATTTCTCTGCTGTCAGCTCTGGGTGGTTCAGATATCCACGAGCAACTCCGTCGCCGGCTACACAGAGTTCTCCTGGAACGCCTATGCCACATACTTCACTTCCATTTAATATGTGTACTCTCAATGTTGGAATGCCTGTACCTACATTGCTGATTCCTCTTTGGATTTCCCTGTCCCCTATCTCTTTGTAGGTAACATGTACAGTTGTTTCTGTTATTCCGTACATGTTCACCAACCGGCAGTGCCTATTTCTTTCATGCCATTCTTTCAGACGAGACGGGTTGAGGGCCTCTCCTCCGAAAATCACATATCTTAAACTTTTTATGGCAGACCCGCCTGCCACAGCCATCAGAGTGTTGAAGGATGAAGGCACTTGACTTAAGATAGTTACATTTTCTCGGTTAAGCAGTTTCCCAAGCGCAAAGGCGTCTTTTGTTGTGTCTTCAGAAAGCACGATCAGTTTTGCCCCATTTAATGTGCTTCCGAATATTTCCCAAACGGAAAAGTCGAAACAATAGGAATGGAACAGTGTCCAAACATCTTTCTCATTGAATTCAAATTGGAAGGAGTCGTTCTTCAGCAATCTTACTACATTAACATGCTCAACCATAACCCCTTTAGGCTTTCCGGTTGTACCGGATGTGTAGATGATATACATTAAATCGTGGGGTTGATTTACCTGCGCAAGGTTGCTGTCTTCCATTTCATTATCATTAGGCTGAAGGATATCAGGCAGATATAAAATGGGGATATCGATTTCAGGAACTCTGGCACTGCAGAGTGTTACTTTTGGCTTGCTATCGTTGAGAATGTATTCTATTCTCTCCTGAGGGTAAGTGGGATCTATGGGCACATAGGCTGCCCCGGACTTCAGGATTGCGTATATGCCAATAATCATTTCCAGGCTTCTTTCGGTCAGAATGGCTACAAAGTCGTTGGGTTGAATTTTGTATTCCTGGCGCAGTTGGCTTGCCAGACGGTTGGCTTGGGTGTTGAGTCCTTTGTAGCTGAGTGTTTGACTTCCAAACACGACGGCTGTGTTGTTGGGTGTCTTGATGACTTGTTCTTCGAACAACTGCACGATTGTTTTGTTGTGCGGGTAGTCTGTGTCGGTAGCGTTAAATTCTACCAGTATTTTTTCTTCTTCTGCTGCGTCTGTCATGCGGATTTCTTTTACTTTCTGCTTCGGATTTTCGATGATGGTTTTTATGAGATTGGTGTAATGTGCAGCCATTTGCTTGATTGTTTCTGATTTGAATAGGTCTGTGTTGTATTCGAGAGTGACTGCATAGCCTTCTGATGTGGGAACTATGGTCAGGGTCAAATCGAACTTGGCTATGCCTGTTTCTACTGACCTCTTTATCCCGTTCAATATGTTTTCTGTGCCGCTTGGGGTCTCTTGCAGCACAAACATGATGTCAAATATCGGATTCCTGGAGAGGTCTCGTGTGACCTCTACTGCCTCAACCAAATCTTCAAACGGGTATTCCTGGTTGTCGTAGGCTTGCAGGCATTTTTCTTTTATGCAGTGCAGCAGGGTTTCAAAGCTCTCGTCTGAACGGATTTCGCCTTTTATGGCTAGGGTGTTGACAAACATGCCCAGCATGGTTTCTGTGTCGGCACGGGTCCGTCCGGATATGGGTGTCCCTACGATGATTTCTTCCTGTCGGCTGTATCTTCCCAAAAGAATCATGAAGGCTGTCAGCATGACCATGAATTCGGTGGCGCCATGTTTTTGCGCTATTTCTTGGATTCTGGTTCTGGCGGTGTCTGCTATTGTGGCTTGTATGTTGCTGCCTTTATGACTCTGTTCCTGGGGCCGGGGGAAGTCGGTTCTGAGATTGAGTATGGGGATCTCGCCGCTGAATTCGGTTTGCCAATAGGCGGCCTGGTCTGAGATGTCCCGGGCGCTTTGCCAGGCGCTGTAGTCTTTGTAGTGTATGCGTTGGGGGGGCAGGGCAAGATTGACTTGTGCTAAAGTAATGTGCGGATCTGCTTGGTGATTTTGGCTTTCGCACAATGTTTGTATCCGGTTCTGCATGAGCGTCTGGCTGATTCCGTCACTGATGATGTGATGGGTGTCTATAAAGAGGTGGGTTTCTTGGGGGGTGCGCACAAGCTTTGCCCGTAACAAGGGGGCTTGGGAGAGGGTGAAGGGCCGGACAAAGTTGTTATATTCTGCTTGCAGGTCTAGGGTGTCTGTTTCGATGCTTTCTAAGAGGATTTTTGCTTTGGGGGTGATCTTTTGTATGGGCTCTCCGTCTGGCATATGAAAGCTGGTTCGCAAGATTTCTTCTTGCTCTAATAGTGTGTCTAAGGCGACTTGCAGTTGGGTGGGGGTTGTGTCTTTGAGCTGCATGACGCTGGGAATGTTGTAGGTGATGTTGGGGCCTATCAGCTGGTCTAATAGATAGAGGCGTTTTTGGGCGGAACTCATGGGGTAGCTTGCGGCTTCTGCTATTCTTGGGATCTCTGTGTATGCGCCGGCTTTTGTGCTCTTGGTTTTTGCTGCTATGTTCTCGGGGGTAGCCAAGGTGAATATGTCTTTGAGGGGTAATCTGACTCCTGTGACTTTTTCTATTTCGTTGCACAGTTTTGTGGCTTTCAGGGAGTGACCGCCCAGGTTGAAAAAGCTGTCTGTAATGCTGACTTTTGTGTCTAATCTTCCTGTTGCGAGGCCTAATACCTTCTCAAAGGCTTCTGTGATTTGCTTTTCTCTCCTATTGCGAGGGGCTGTGTAGTCTTTTGTTTTGCACTCTGGTTCTGGCAGGGCGGATCTGTCTAGTTTGCCGTTTCGGGTTAACGGGATACTGTCTATCTCTATAATGTAGGCGGGAATCATGTATTCTGGCAGGGTTTTGCGAAGCTCGGATTTAAGGGTTGCGGGGTTTGCTGTGGCATCGGTTACGATGTATCCGCAGAGGGTTTTATCCCCGGTTTTGTCTTCTCGGGTTATGACGGCTGCGGCGCTTATACCTGGCTGTTTTAGCAGCCGGCTTTCTATTTCTCCTGGTTCTACACGAAAACCTCGGATCTTGATCTGGTCATCAATGCGCCCCAAGTATTCTATGTTCCCGTCAGGGAGCCACCGTGCTAAGTCTCCTGTGCGATACATCCTGCCTTCCCCGAAGGGGTTGTCTACGAATTTCTCGGCTGTTAATTCGGGGCGGTTCAGGTAACCTCGGGCGACTCCGTCGCCGGCTATGCATAGTTCGCCTGGGACGCCTATACCACATACTTCGTTTCCAGTTAATATGTAAATTTTCAGAGTCGGCAGCGCTGTTCCTGCATCACTGATGCCTTTCTGGATTTCTATATCGCCTATTTCTCGATATGTGGCATGCACAGTGGTTTCTGTCGTTCCATACATGTTCACCAAACGACAGTGTCTGTTATTTTCATACCATTCCTTTAAACGGGTTGGGTGGAGCGCCTCTCCGGCGAAAATTACATATCTCAGGCTTTCGAGTGTACGCCCTGCTATTGCATCCATCAAAGCGTAAAATGGCGAGGGAACCTGACACAGGATCGTAACGGCTTCCCGTCTGAGCAGCTCGCTGAATGCATATGCGTCTTTTAGTATATCCCTGGAGGGCACGATGAGCTTTGCTCCATTAAAGGCACTGCCGAATATTTCCCAAACGGAAACATCAAAGCAGTGTGAATGGAACATCGTCCAAATATCGTTTTCAGTGAATTCATATTGGAAGGAGTCGTTCTTCAGTAAGCGCACCACATTGACATGCTCTATCATGACTCCTTTGGGTCTTCCGGTTGTGCCGGATGTGTAGATGACATACATTAAATCGTGGGGTTGATTTACCTGAGGAGGATTGTTGTCTGCCTTTGCATCATTGCTTTTGTCTTTTCGCCGTAGGATATCATCAGGCTCAAGATATAGAATGGGGACATCGATTTCAGGAACTTTGGTGTTGCAGAGCGTTGCTTTCGGCTTACTGTCTCTGAGAATATATTCTATTCTATCCCGGGGGTAAGTTGGATCTATGGGCACATAGGCTGCACCGGACTTCAGGATTGCGTAGATGCCGACTATCATTTCCAGGCTTCTTTCGGTCAAAAGGGCCACAAAGTCGCCAGGGCGGATAGTGTATTCCCGGCGCAGTTTCCACGCCAAGCGGTTAGCTTGGGTGTTGAGTTCTTTGTAAGTGAGCGCCTGGTCTTCAAACACGACGGCTGTATTGTTGGGTGTTTTGATGACTTGTTCTTCAAAAAGCTGTACAACTGTTTTGTCCCGCGGGTAATCTGTGTCGGTGGTGTTGAATTCTACCAGAACCTTTTCTTCTTCTGCTACGTCTGTCATGCGGATCTCTTTTATTTTCTGCTTGGGATTTTCTGTGATGGTTATTATGAGATTGGTGTAATGTCTGGCCATCTGTTCGATGGTTTCTGCCTTGAATAACTCTGTACAGTATTCAAAATTAATGGCATACTCTCCCGGGGTGGGGATTACGGTCAGGGTCAGGTCAAACTTCGCTGCGCCTGCTTCTACCGGTGTCCATGTTCCGCCGAGTATATCTTCTGTGCCTTCGGTTTCCTGCAGCACAAACATGATGTCAAATATGGGGTTTCTGGAGAAATCCCGCCTGATTTCTACGGATTCGACAAGATCTTCAAAGGGGTACTCCTGGTTGTCGTAGGCTTGCAGGCATTTTTCTTTTATGTTGGACAACAGGATTTCAAAGCTCTCGTCCGGGCGGATGTTTCCTTTTATCGCCAGGGTATTGACGAACATGCCCAGCATGGTTTCTGTATCGGCATGGGTGCGCCCGGATATGGGAGTTCCTACAATGATTTCTTCCTGCCGGCTGTATTTTCCCAACAGGATCATGAAGGCTGTCAACATGACCATGAATTCGGTGGCGCCATGTTCTTGGGCTATTTCTTGGATTCTGGTTCTGGCGGCGCCTGCTATTGCGGCTTGAATGCTGCTGCCTCTGTGGCTTTGTTCCTGGGATCGGGGGGAGTCGGTTCTCAGATCCAGAATGGGGATTTCTCCACTGAATTCGTTTTGCCAGTAGGCTGCCTGGTCTGATATGTCCCGGGCGTTCTGCCAGGCGCTGTAGTCTTTGTACTGAACTCGCGGTGTGGGGAGATCTCTGCCTTCATACAATTCTTTGATCTGGTACATCAGGATTGGCTGACTGATTCCATCACTTATGATGTGATGAATATCTATGAACAGGTAGATGTCTTGGGGGGTGCACATGAGTTTGACACGCAGTAAGGGGGCTTTGGACAAATCGAAGGGCTGGACAAATCTCTGGCATTCTATCTGGATATCTATGGCACTTGTTTTTTTGCATTTCGTGGTCTCTATCAGGACTCTTGCGCTGGGATCGATCTTCTGTACCAGTTTCCCGCTTTCCTGGTGGAAGCTGGTGCGCAGGATTTCTTCTTGCTCCAGCAGTTTGTTTAAGGCTTTCTGCAGCCGCTTTGTCTTTATCTTTTTTTTAAGCTGTGATCTCTTGATATGTATCACACCGGGAATGTTATAGGTGATGTTGGGGCCCCTGAGTTCATCCACTATGTAGAGCTGCTTTTGGATCGGACTCATGGGATGGCTCTCGGCTTCCGGGATTCTTGGTATTTCTGTGAAGGCACTGGGTTTTGGGGATTCGTTTGTTTTCGAGTGTGTGATCTTTTCTGCGATTTGCCGGGGGGTTAAGCTGAATATGTCTTTGAGAGGCAATCTGACGCCTGTGTTTTTCTCTATCTCGTTGCACAGCCAGGTTGTTTTGAGGGAGTTCCCTCCCAGGTCGATGATTCTGTCTGTGACGCTGATTTGGCGCTGGGATCCATCGGCTGTTGGGCTGAGAATTTTTTCGAAGGTTTCAACGACTCGTTTCTCTTCAGGGGTACGCGGAGCGGCATATTCTCCGGTATCATGGTGTGATATTTCTTCTAAGACAGTATCAAATTCATGATTTCCAAACTGTTCTGTCAGACGATAGCGCTGTACTTTTCCGCTTGTTGTTTTGGGAATGCCTTTGATGGGAATAACGTAATCGACTGCTATGCCTATACGTTCAAAGACTGTATCTTGGATTTGCCGGATCACGGGGAGGAAGGATTCGACTTTGCTTCGGTATCGCACAAAGATGATGATTTCATCTCTAACTGCTGCTTTGCCGCGAAAGGCGCAAACTACTGTTTGTGAGTGTTGGGGTAAGGCTGATGACAGCATTTTCTCGATATCACTGGCATAATAGTTTTGCCCGTTGACAAACAGGATGTCCTTCTTCCTGCCGGCTATGATGAGTTGGCCTTGCCTTATAAAACCTGAATCTCCTGTATGAAAGAACCCTTGTTTTGTGAAGGGGGTGTTTGTTTGATGGAGGTATCCGCCAAACACATTCGGCCCTTTTATGACGATATTTCCTATTTGGTTTTCCTGTAAGAGTGTATCATTATCGTCGACGACGGCTATTTCCATGCCTTTTATGGGGCACCCCAAAACTGCAAACTCTGCTGCGTTGGGATCTTCGGCGCTGACATATTCCACATGCTGACCGGTATGGTTTTTGTGCCGGTTGATATGTACACTTTCATTGTGGCCTTCAACAGGACATGTAACAGCTACGCAAGCTTCCGCCATGCCATAGGATTGGTATATTGTTTTGTCCCGTAATCCGCAGTCAGAGAATTTCGCGTAGAACTTTCTGATGGTGTCCATAGATATGGGTTCAGCGCCGCAGAGCAGAACTCTTATTTTCGATAAATCCATGTTTGTGAGATGGGATGCTTGTGTCTTGTCTATCATCCACTCCAGCCCAAAATTGGGGCTGGCTGTTATCGTCGCCTTGAGCTGGCTGCTTTTTTGCAGATACAGCCATGGTTTTTTTATGAACACATTGGGACTAAGAAGAAAATGTGTCATCCCCGCAAGCATGGGTACCAAGTGGAAAACGATCAAACCCATATCGTGGGTTAATGGCATCCAGCTTCCCGCAACATCATTTTTTTGAAGGTTTAGCCGGTCGTTAGCCTGGGATACATTGAAAGCTAGGTTCTCATGGGTCAACACGATCCCCTTGGGATCCCCAGTACTGCCGGATGAGTATTGTATATAAGCGGTGTCTCTGGAATCCAGAACCGCGCATTGGCCCTGGTATGACGGCTGAAGAATATCAGCCGGCTCTTCAGCTAATTCTTCATAAGAAAAATAGTTGAACGTATGTTCTTTGTAGATGGATTGAAAATTGTCTAAAATAACTCCCTCTGCAACAATATGAGCGTCCTGCACGTGTTCTGCCACTTTTATCAGCTTGCGAAAAGCTTCTGTATCTGGGGATGCTGTAACAGGGACAGACAAAGGAACAGGTATGATGCCCCCTAAAATACAGGCCCAAAACACTCTGATAAAGGATTGATTATTTGCCATCTGAAAGATGACATAGGAACCTTGTTGAATTCCCCGGTTTTGTAACGCGCCTAGAATTTGTTTGGCATGTCCATAAAGTTCCGGATAAGATTCAAATGTTTCTGTTCCATCATCCTGAACGAAAATGATGCCCTTCGGTTTCCCCCCCCCGCTCTTGGCACATTTGTCAATGAGCTGATCTAATGTGGATATCGCCTTTTGAATGGATAATGACTGTAAATAGGCGTCCATGGGTGTCCCTCCTGAGCCGGTTCTTCAGGCATCTGATCCTCCCTGCCAAAATACTCCCTTAATTCAAAGCTTTTACTGTCTCCAACGGAAGATTGGTTAATTCTGAAACCTTTTGGATGGATTCACCACTTAAAAGCAGCTTTTTAGCTATTTCTTTGGCTTGCTTCTCGACTCGTACCTCAACCCGTTCCTCAAAGCGTTCCTCAACCCGTGCCTCAACCATTTTTTCAAAATCTACAATACGACCGGCCTCTTCTGCTGCTTCCCATAAAATTTCAAATGTTGTGCGCATCTTGAATGCCTCCTTTAAGGTCATTTTGTTTGCTTCCAAAATCCTATTCAAATAGGCATTTTTTTCAATGAACGGTGTCTGTTTTCTATATACACAGATGGTGTTCAGAATATCCTCTGCACTTAATTGGCTGCCCAGGTTTTTCAGGAAGAGATTGTCTTCTTTCGACAACTTCTTACGCTCAATCAATTGAATTGGGACGATATCGCCTTGAATATAGTATAGTCCGTTGTTCTTGTCCTCAATAATTAGATTTCGCTCATTCTTTAAATACTTCACAAGCTCTCTGGGGTGTTTGGTGAAGGCAAAAGATATAGTGATGTCGCTTAGAGGAACTTGCTCAAAGGAAGAATACAGCAGTCCGTAAGCCAGAACTTTGTGATAATCGGATATCGAAAGAGAATCTGTTTCCGATTTGTACTCGAAAATATTGTGAGTTCTGAATATCCGGCCAATATTCTTGTCTATTTGGACATCCTTTGCCTTCTTGATAATTAATACATCCATTATCAGAGCTTCCTTGCTCAACTGATGCTCATCTTCAAATATTAAGCTGTCTTTATATTCCCGCAGTTCCAATTGAATGGCTTCGAAGAAAGCGTCATACCAATGGATTTTTCCTTGATTATTATATGCTTCATTCAAGTTTGCACCACCTGCCTCTCAATTTTTATTATACTGCAAACTTGATGGGTGCTCAATGAAAATTCGACAATATGTGCGACTTAGTTTCTGGGTTGCAAGGCTCTTACGATTGGCCGTGTCCTTGTGGCCAAATTGATTGAGAACTTACAAATCCCATAGAAAAACATTAGGGCAATAAGGGCTATGACCATATCCTGCCAGGATGCCCGAAAGAAAATATAGTAATCTGATGAGAGCTCCGACTCGCTTATCATGACTTTTTCAAGTTGGTACAATAGAAAAGGAAGGGACAGCATCCCCAGGAAACAACCAACAGCTCCGACAGGGTCAAAGACATTAACAAACATATTATTTACTTTTCTGTTGCTGTCGCCCAAGCTCTTACCTAAGGCTACCTTGGTCATGCCGTCTTTATAATTAAATACAGCTGTCAAGATAATGAGAACCATGCTAATGACAAAAGCAACTATGAGCATCGCTCCGGATACAGTTCCTGTGCTTTGGCCATAAGCCTCATAGAATTTTATCAATTCCTCACTGCGTATACTATCGTAGACGTCTTGTCCCTTTGACATGCTGCTAACATAAGTGCCGGTATAGTCTCCGGTTGTGTATTTATCCCAATAATACATTTCGTCTATGTCTATATAGATTTTGCTGTCAAAACCCGCTGCATTTATCCCAGCAACTTTATATGTGTAATGGTTGTCATGTATCAAAAACTGCAATTCATCATTGACGGCGATCCCGTATTTTGAGGCTGCCATTTGAGAGATAATAACTCCGTTCGTCAAGAGGGAACTGTTGACTCCAATTGATTGTTGATCCTGTGAGAGTCCCTGAAGCTTCATAGGCACCCCTATATCTATATTTTTTGTTGTATTTTTGATGAGTTTTACATTCTCGTCAATAAATACGTCCGTATTCAAATTATGCGCGGAAACACTATTATCTATCATAGCACTGTCGTAATATTCTATGCGGTCAAACTTGAGAAACTCCTTATAGTCTGAAAGAGTGCTGTCCACCGAACTGTTTATGGCCAAGCCTGCCCCCAACAAATTGTAGGATATGAAAAAGGTAAGAAGCATGGACATGAGCCTTACCCCCTTGTGGACAACAGTGGAAGCTTTCGCTCTGTTTTCAAACTTCATAAATGAAGTTACTATACTTATTCTTCTGATGAACGCATTAATTCTCTGGTTAGCGTTTGGGCCGCATATCAGGGACCGAAGCATTTTCTTTGTTTCTCTGTGAGCCAGAAACATCGTAAGTAAAGTCGGAGGGACTGCTGTCGCCCCCAAAAAGAGCAGCCACTTCAGCCAATCCACGGAGGGTTGCGCTAAATCTGCATTAAAGCCATTGCTTGCACCCTCCACAAGCGAGTATGACATAAGAAACCCCAACATCATTCCCGAAAACGCTGCAGCAACAAAAACAAAGAAATAGATGCTATAGGGAATTACAACTTGTTTCCTTGAAAAGCCGGTTGTCATCCAGACACCAATAGATTTTCGATGCCTTGTAAATTGATTGGTTATCTGAATCAAAAGAGCAACTGTGAGTATCACACAAACTGCTGACAAGACGAAAATCATTAACTGTGTATTTAAGGTTACAAATCCAGAAAGCTCGGCAACTTCCGAATATTCAGAACTCATGGTTGCATACAAAATGGTCTCTTCTTGAGCTAAAGCTAAAACCTTATTGTATATGAAGGTATCATCTTCAGAGATAAACCTTCCTACAAAATAAATGCTTTCGTCTCGGTTCACCGCCTTGAAATCATCTTCCAGCATTAAAATCCTCGCGTTGGTATCCGGTGACATGTCCGGTGACTTTGTCTGATCAAAAGCAACAACTTCATCCGGAGCAATATAGATTCCGGACACAACATAACTTTTATTGTCAATTTTGAGTGGAGAGTTTACCGATAATCCATTTTTCTCCGCAAACAATTTAGAAACAGCCACTTGTCCGTTCCAAGAAGGGGCCACCCCTGTCAGGAAAGTAGGAGTATTGATAGACTTCGGCATAAGTTTGATATAAAAATTACATTTCTTATCATTATGCTTTTGCTGAACAAATTTTTTGCGTACCAATTCGCTTGTGAATTCATGCCTACTTTCGAGCCGGCTGCTCACGGTACTCAGTTGGCCGATATCGATATTTGATGGGGATTCGGATGTCATAGAATTGTTGTCAGCGTTAAGACGGTTGTTATCTGTTGGAGAATTGGATGGTGCGGGTTGGCCGATCCCCGATGCAGGTACAGATACCATAAAACGGAATTGCTCAGGATTGGAATCGGCGCGCACTTGGTCAGAGGCATTTTGGGCTGATGTAATGGGAATATCAAGATATGTGAAAAAAAGGCCCGGCAAAAGGGCTAAGAAGAACAAGATAAAGGTCTGCGTTTTATTTTGCCAAAGGGTTGTTACAATATGTTTAACAATATTACGCATTATACAACCCCTTCTCTTATGTTATCTGTATAGATATCCAACTGTGCTCTCTTGACGTGATTTGTTATAATTGACCCGTTTTTCATTGTAATGATCCGGTTCGCCATACTCGCAATCATCGGGTTATGGGTCACGATAACAACGGTTAGCCCATATTGCTTATTCATCCCGTTGATTAAAGACAGAACCATTTTGCCATTCTCTTCATCCAGCGCCCCTGTGGGTTCATCGCAAAACAAGACCTTGGGCTTTTTTGCCAAAGCCCGGGCAACCGCCACCCGTTGTTGTTCGCCGCCAGACAACTGAAAAGGATAGTCGTTTTCTTTGCTGCTAAGACCCATTCTTGCCAGGAGCTCGCGGATCTGATGCTTTGTTGCTTTGGACATTCTGGCGGCAAATTCAATATTCTCATAAGTGGTCAGTGTTTCAACCAAATGAAACTGCTGAAAGACAAATCCTATGTATTCCTTGCGGAATTTGGTCAGTTTTCTGCCTCTCAGCTTCGTAATATTGGTCTCATCATATTCTATGGAGCCCATTGTCGGGGAATCCAACGCGCTTAATATATTGATCAAGGTTGTTTTTCCCGCCCCCGAATGTCCCAAAATAACGACAAACTCCCCAGCCTTTATGTCCAGGTTGATATCCCTTAGACCATACCTCTTGCTTGTTGCTGATTCCCCAAAAATTTTCGAGACGCCTCTTGCTGTGATCATAATACCCCTCCTATATCAACATTAACGTTATCTACGTTTTTGTGCATATTTTGATTTTTTATTTTATACAATAACCATGACTAAAGTCCGCTATTTTTTTCTTGATTAAAAGCGCGTTTTCCTTGCGAAGATTCTCGATAAATATAATTTTTCAGATAATAACAATAAATTCATCCATATGGTACCATCTGAAAATCCTTCTGTCAATCTTTGTCTCTTCCAAAGTTTTTCAGGTTGAATATATGAAAAATACAGGAAATTAGCTATTTATGATGATTTTCATCATAAATACTAAATGTGTTCATTCGTTTTATTTCATATATATAATTTTCTTTTTCATTAAAAATATAATCTATATGATAATTATGAAGGATTTGAATAGATTATACAGCCATTTTATTGTTAAATATAGAATCGTTGAGACCAAAGCCCTTCTTTTCCTCAAATGTTTAATAATATAACTTGAAGGTAACTTGAAGGCCCATGAGACATCCGGCCCTATGGCATGTTGGTGCCTTTGCGCCAACATCAGGTTTTATCTGAGCAAATATGTGTACTTGTCAAAATTATCCAATATCTCCGCTTCAGCCTCATTCAG
>WRII01000040.1 GCA_009782825.1 Peptococcaceae bacterium | reverse complement strand
CTGTTTGGACAGCTAAATCCGTTAACGTAGTATTCCACACCAATGACGGCAGCGAAGATGATGTTTACGATGAAGTCGAAAACACCTTCGGCGATCCCCTGAATCCCATCACAGATCCAAGCCGCGACGGCTACACCTTCAAACGTTGGGTTGACAAGAACGGTAAACCTTACGTTCCAGGAGAAACCCTTGTCGACGAAGAAGAGCTGGAACTGTATGCTGAATGGGAAGCGATTGGTATCATCTTGAACTTCAATAAGAACCACAGTGACGCTGATAAGTTCACTGAAGCCGATCCAACAAGCCTAAGTGTAACCTACGATCAAACTGTCGGATCCCTGCCAACAGCCCCGACAAGATATGGCTACGACTTCACAGGCTGGAGCACAGACAGCGGAAGCGGCAACACAGTCAACTTTGACGGCAGCTACGTTGTCACCTTCACAGAAGCCAAAACAGTCTATGCTGTTTGGAGTAAAAAAGATCTTTACACGGTCACTTATGACGACAATGACAGTTCAGACGGCAATGTGCTCACAGACATTAACAGTTATGAACCTCATGATCTTGTAACAGTTCTGGGTCCGGGAACCCTGACAAAAACCAACCACACATTCCGTGGCTGGTCTACAACTCCCAACGGATCAACAAAATATGAGCCAGGTGACACCTTCCCCATTGATGACAACATCACCCTATATGCAGTATGGGACGAAAATGCCAAGTATACAGTAACCTACGATGGAAATGGGGAAACAGGCGGCACAGCGCCTACGGATCATACCAGGCACTATGTCAATACCGAAGTAGAAATCATGGATCAAGGAGATCTGGTGAAGAAACACCGTACCTTCATCGGCTGGGCTGAAGATCCCGACACAGACACAGCCACCCACACCCCTGGACATGCCTTCCTCATCTCCGAAAACACAACTCTGTATGCAGTGTGGACTGAAGATGAAAGTTATGTTGTCACCTACAATCCTGGTATTCACGGAACCTTCCCTGCCCAGATCACCGGAAACCTCTATTCCGGAGATCCAACACCTAAAGCGCCCAAAGCCATTGGCCAACCCGGCTGGACTTTCACAGGCTGGTCCCCAAAACCCGCTGCAACAGTAACAGGAGATACCGTCTATACAGCCCAATGGGTCCAGAGCACCATCATGTATACCGTAAAGTTTATTGATTGGAATGGCTCTCTCTTAAAGGCGCAGCAGGTAGCACAAGGCAGCAGCGCCACACCGCCCGCTGATCCAAGCCATGACGGGTTCACCTTCACAGGTTGGGATCGTTCCTACACCAACGTTCAGAGCGATACTACAATTACAGCCCTGTATATTCGTATTATCGAACCTCCTGTGAATCCGAGCGATCCTCCAGACGATCCTTCCCCAAGCACGCCTTCCTCTCCAAATCCTCCTGTGAGGAAACCTCCGACTACGCCTCCAACCACAGTTTCCGAACCGGAACCAACAGACTCGACCCCAACACCAACCCCAGAGCCGTTGAATCCAAGCCATTCTGCCAATAACACCAACAACACGAAGCCTGTTGCTTCAACACCAAACAAATCAACAAAAGTTCTGCGGCAGGAAACCTTGGATCAGATCAAGGAAACAACCGTTCCAATTGCCAAGATCGGCGGCACAGAAATTCCGTTAACCGGTCTGCCAGGCATGGCCGTCTGGGCTCTGGTGAACCTGATCCTGTGTGTCCTAGGCATCTTCGTGGGCGTTTTTGCCATCTACCGTGCGCGTCAAAGGAAGAATGAGTACCAGAATCCTAAAGACATGGAACGCTATCAGGAGATAGGTGAACAGCGCGAAGAACAGCACAAACGCAAACAGCGTCGAAATATTCTCTTGATCACAGCTATTGGTATGAGTATCCTGGGAGTCATTGTGTTCATGATCACAGAGAATATGATGAATTTGATGGTTCTGGTGGACTATTGGACCATTGTCAACGCTATCATCTTTGCAGTGGAAATCATAGCTACAGTGTTCATCATCAAGCACAAAAAAGATGATGATGAGAGAGATGAGAAAATGCAAGAGAGAATGAGAGAAAGAGAGAATCGTTTCACAGAGATATTTGGCCGATAATAGCAGATTTTTCGTTACTAGACTTTGACACTATAACAACACACATGTTCAGATCGGGGCGGGATTTTCCGCCCCGATTTATTGCTGCTCATGCTGACTCCACTCCCAAACCTTTATTGAAAAATCCCTGATAAATTGCTATACTTAAAACCGAAGGATATCGATTCTAGAGCAGAGGAGCAGAGGAGCAGAGGAGCAGAGGCGTACAAAATGACTTTTGCACCAGAATCAAAATTAAAAGGATTGATCTGCTATGAATATTCAAAAAGAACTCATGGACGGCGCTCTGGGAGGAAAAATTCATTTAACCTGTTACATCCCTGACACCACAAGGCGTGTTGTCATCCTGGTTCATGGTTTTAGAGAATTCGGAGAACGCTATAGCAAATGGGCAGAAAAATTTGCTGGGATTCAATGTGCCTTTTTTGCCCATGATCAACGTGGTCATGGCAGAACCCCAGGTAAACACGGAAGTGTTTCTTCCTATGATCTTTTCCTAAAAGACATCGATTGCGTGCGCCGGAAAGTCGCCGACGAATACCCTGACCTGCCTGTTATCCTTTATGGTCACAGCATGGGCGGCAATATTGTTCTCAACTATATCCTCAAAGGATTCGCAGGCTCCACCGGTTCCGACGGTTCCCAACTCATTCCGATAACCTGTGCCATCCTCACCAGCCCCTGGTTAAGGCTGCCCAAACAGCCGCCGCGCCTGTTGATCAAAGCTTTGGCCGGCGCCGGCAGAATCTTTCCCAACTTTATGATCAAGCCATCTCTTGGGGAACTTTCAAGAGATATTCACTATATTAAGGACATTGATCCCGAATCTCTGATGCACAACTGTTTGGGGATAAACATCTGTTG
Organism: Peptococcaceae bacterium; assembly: GCA_009782825.1. Lineage (GTDB taxonomy): Bacteria > Bacillota > Desulfitobacteriia > Desulfitobacteriales > Syntrophobotulaceae > WRJI01. The sequence continues at coordinate 23,634 of WRII01000040.1, read as the reverse complement.
TCAGATTATCCAAGCCGGAGAATATGCCCTGGCTCATGCAGATAAAATCACTATACCAACCCTGCTGATGCGTGCAGAACTTGATGAAATCGTCTCAGCCGCCGCTGTGGAGGAATTTGCTAAAAAATCCGGAGACCATCTTGAATATAAATCATGGGATATGTGTCATGAATTGCACAATGATTTTGGCCGGGATCAAGTTTTTGAACATGTTGCTCAATTTATTAATCGCCATGCACTATAGCCCCTTAGCTACAGTCCCTTAACCTCAGACGATGTCCCATATTCTATATTCTCTGACATAAACACGAAAAAAAAGAATGCCCACCCGCTATATTGTGCGCATTCTTATCCTTGTTTACGAGTGCCGTTTTCGATTGCTGGTCTACAATTGCCTGTTTACGATTGGCTATTGTGGTTGTTGTGGGTGATTATCAAAAGGATTGAGATCAATATTCTCAAGACCCGAAACAAACCCCTGCATGCGGCTGCGGATTTCCGGCCCATATTTATGAGCTGTTATACCGAGGGCTATGCCGCCTACAAGAGAGGCTCCTGCCACAACACAAAGGCTCATAATAGGATTTTTACGTTTCTGAAATAACATAGTCCTACCTCCTTATGGCAAATATTCCATTAAAATCTTAAAATGTGTTTCTTAAGAGCGTTTAAAGTAAAGAGATGTTTAAAGCAAGAAGATTCTTAATAGGATTCAGCTTAAGCATCCTTTAAATTAAATGTAACGTATCTGATGTTTAGTATGGATCAAAAGACATAAAATAACCTAGGATATTGTTACCACGATATAATCGAGGATATTGGATATTGTTACCACGATCACTCTAAAAATTTTCAAGACATATCACTGGGCATACGGAGGACATCATCAGACAACACGGAATAAACCAAAACATCCCATATCCGTCCTTTAAAAAATTGGTTTTTGCGCAGCGTTCCTTCATAGCTCATGCCAGCTTTGAGCATGACCCGGCCAGGGGCTTGATTTTCTTTGACATGTTTGCCTTGTACTCGAGTGATCCCCATACCCACACAACAAAATGTTATGATGCTCCGCAAAAGTTCTACCATATATCCGTGTCCCCAATACTCTTCACCAAGCCAGTAGTCAAGATCCACAGATTGATTCTGGACATCAATGTTTGTAATTCCGACAAGGCCCACAAGTGTACGGGTTGATTTAGAGTCAATGCCCCAAGTCACAGCTGTGCCGTCCTGGTAAGCATGCCGATGCATTTCCAAGACAGCTAAGGTTTCGCCCACGCTTCTATGGGGATTCCACGGCAGATAATGGCTCACAGCAGGGTTGCGTGCCAACATATAAAGCTGCTGGCCATCCTCTATGTCGGGACGACGCAAGAGGAAGCGTTGGGACTGCAGTGTGGGGAACTTCTTAAAAACGCGTTGGATCATGTCATTTGCAGTCTTATTGACATTTTCATTAGAGGTATTAATGTCTTTTGTATCCATGTCGCTCATGTTTTTTGCATCCTTTCCTCAACTCGTTTTATATCTAATGCGGGCTTTGCCCGCAAGTGGTCAGTGATCAGTGGTTAGTGGTCAGTATTGGATTTTCTTGTTTTTTATGGACACTTCGCGCCCATAAGTGACTATAATGTTCCGCCTCATAGAGCGTGTGGCCACAAAATCCACAACCGCAATAACAGGAAATCATCTTGCGCAAAAAATATCGAAAAAAGAAGAATTCCGTATGACTATTATGCCAGAAACATAAGGTCTTGACAATACTACGCATGTCTGACTATGTCTGACTATTATTCTGTACAAATTAAATACGGGGTTGTTGCGCCTCTTCAAGCGCCTTCCCAAAGCCCCTCGCGACTTGCAATGCGGGTAATGATGGGATCATTACTTCTTTTTCCAGAACCTTAGGGGGTATTGATATTCTACTCTTTCATGCTATACTGTTGTCTGAGACGAGGTTATACATTATGTGTTATTTTAGTCAACAGGTGATGGAAAATGTACCAAGAGTAATATGTCTGAATTGTTCTTCTCTGAGTGTCCGCGTGTGCCGTCAGATTGTCAGAATGTTTCTTCCTCATGTCTGTTTTGCTGAGGGCGCCGATGGAGATGCTCTTCTTTCTCTAAAAGTTCGATTTGAGGAGAGCGAGTGGGGAGAGAAGATGCCGGTTGAATTACAAGCTGCCTGGGAGTGCGGTGGGGAGATAGTCTCGCATGTGATGGATCGTGAAGAGATTGTGAGACTTTGGCACTTAGGGTCTGGGGCGGGAGTGAAGTCGGGGTCGAGACTGGACTCGGATTCAGATTCTGACTTGAGAATGAGTCCAACATGGAGCAAAGAACCTATGGTGCAGATTGCTGCGAAGCAGGTAGTCCTCAGGCTCTTGGAGAAGATGACGGGCCAACGCATGCCCTGGGGTGTTCTAACAGGCGTACGGCCGGGACGTTTGTGGCAGAAGCTCACAGACATAGGTTTGTCCTATGAAGAACGCCGAGAGGTTTTGATGAGCTATTATTTGGTAGATGAGGTAAAGGTGGAACTGCTGCAGGCTATTGCTGAGGAGCAAAAGCCCTGTTTGGAGTGGCGGGGGAAGGGGGGTCACAAGCTGGCGGTTTATGTGTCCATTCCTTTTTGTCCATCAAGGTGCAGGTATTGTACTTTTCCTGGCTATGTAGCGGAAAGCGTTGATCGGGCGGGAGAGATAGACACATATCTGGAGACTTTATTTAAAGAAATCAGCTTTTTGTCCCAGGATATTTATACATATGGACTCAGGGTCAATACAGTTTATATGGGTGGCGGGACGCCAACAGTTTTGGAGACGGAGCAGCTGCAGAGAGTGATTGAGCGGCTAAGAGGGTCGCTGCCTTGGCAAGATGCGGTTGAATTTTGCTGTGAAGCGGGTCGTCCGGATACCATAACGCCGGAGAAGCTGGCTGTTTTAGCCGCGGGTGGTGTTACTCGTCTTTGTATCAATCCCCAGACTTTGGAGGATGGGACCCTACAGCGGGTGGGGCGCAATCATTCGGCGGAGGATTTTGTGCGGGCTTATGAATTGGCCCGTCGTGAGGTTTCCTGGCATATTAACGCGGATATGATTCTGGGGCTGCCGGGAGAGGGTGAAACCCATGCCGGCAAGACAGCTGAGAGACTTGTGGAGATGGGCCTGGACAGTATCACAGTTCATTATTTGACTCTCAAAAGGGGGTCGGATTTGTGGCTGCGTTCTTATGAGGATTTTGTGGGAAGACGTGCTGAAGGTGTTGAAGGTTTCGATGTGAATCTTGCCGGGAGGAGCGCCGGAAGCGATGCAGGAAGTGACGTGGGGTGTGCTGTTAAGAGGTCTGATAAGGGTGTAAGTGCTGCTCAGAGCCTGGCACGCATGGGGGAGAGGGTTCGACAAAGATTCCTGGGTGCGGGGTATCATCCTTACTATGTGTACCGCCAAAAAGGGATGGTGGGGAATTTGGAGAATGTGGGGTATTGCCGTCCGGGGGCGCAGTGCCTTTATAATAGTGTTATGATTGCCGAGAATCAGCATGTGGCAGGGTTGGGCGCCGGAGCGTCCAGCAAAATCGTCACGGGGGATGGACATAAAAACCTTTATCATCCAAAGGATATTACGAATTATGGCAAAAGATTTTATGAGACTGTGGCGAAGCGCAGAGAGCTGTGGGGTCGGAATTAAGGGATTGCTGCACGAGTGCTGCCCCTAGGGACTGAAATCAATATGTTATAATATCAAGATACGGAGAGGCACTCAGAATAATAAACAACGAAAACGGAGTGAGAAGAAGATGAAAAAAATACTTGGTCTAATTATTTCCCGGAGAAAGCTTGGCAACAGCGAGCTCTTAGTCAAAGAAATCATGAACAATGTTTCGGAAAAGTGCACTTTAGAATTAGTAAGGCTCACAGATTTGAGACTTGACCCCTGCCAGGCCTGTTATCGGTGCCTGCAGCCTGACAGCGCCTGTCCTTTGCCGGACGATTTTCACTTTGTACTGAACAAAATCAAGGAAGCGGACGCGTTGATTATGGGAATGCCGGTATACATGCTGGGCCCTCACGGCTGTTATAAAATGCTGACTGACCGTTTTGTTGGGGCTGAGAATTACGTTGAATATACGAAGGATAAACCCTGCGCTATTGTTATACCCTACGGGACAAATCGCTGGGAAGGCTACAGCAAAGCTGCCTCTTTGGTGCTGCCTAAGCTTTTGAAAATGAAAATTGTGGAGTGCTGGCAGCCCCATGTCACATTGCCCGGTGAAGGTCTACTGGATTCCGCGATCAAAAATTATGCCCGGGATTTGGGTCAGGGTCTTTTTAGCGAACGGGTTTATTGCCCTGATGCCAGAGCCTGTTCCTGCTGCGGATCGGATATGGTGCGTCTGCTTCCTCAAAAAGGTGTCGAATGCGGGATTTGCGGCGCCCGAGGGGTTTTGAAGGGCGATAATATACCGGATTTTACCCGGACGGAGTATTGTCGCTTTGGAGATAAAGAGATGCAAGAACACTTCAACGTCTTTCTTGGTGACATGAAACGAAAATTTTTGGCGGAAAAAGACCGCTTAAAAGAAGCACAAAAAGCATATAGAGACTTGGATTGGTGGGTTGCGCCGGAGAAATAAAGTCAGTCACGCCTGCCATGCTGTCACGCCTGCCATGCTTGTCCTGTTCGCCACAGTCCTGTATACTATTTGAAAGCAGAGTTTTAGAAGTGAGGGATGGGACGCACGTGAGTATTCAGCGTATAAAAGGAACCCAGGATATTCTGCCGGAGGCTTCGCGGGCGTGGCAGGAGTTGGAGTCGGTGATGCATCGGCTGACTGGGGAATATGGGTTTCAGGAGATCCGGACGCCGGTGTTTGAGGCGACGGCGCTGTTTGTGCGGGGTGTGGGAGAAACCTCAGATATTGTGGAAAAAGAGATGTATACTTTTGAGGACGAGGGCAAACGCTCCCTGACCCTGAGACCGGAAGGAACAGCTTCTGTGTGCCGGGCCTATGTGGAGAATAAGCTTTATGGGCTGCCGCAGCCGCAAAAGCTCTACTATATTGGGCCTATGTTTCGCAGTGAAAATCCACAGGCCGGGCGGTTTCGCCAGTTTCACCAGTTGGGCGTGGAGGTGCTGGGGGTAGATAATCCCCTTGTGGATGCGGAAGTCATTCAGTTGGCAGTGCAAATATTCCATGCTTTGAACATTAAGGGGATGGAGCTTCAGATTAATTCGGTGGGGTGCCCGGTGTGCCGGGCGGACCACAGAGAGGTGCTGCTGGCTTTTCTTGAGCGGAAACGTCAGGGACTCTGCGGGCTGTGTCAGGGGCGTTTGGAGAGGAATCCGATGCGTGTTCTGGATTGTAAGAATGCCCGGTGCCAGGAGCTGACAGAGGGAGCGCCAACGACTTTTACGTCTTTGTGTCCGGAGTGCCGTGATCATTTTGATCGGGTGCAGGCTCTTTTGCAGACGGCTGATGTGGCATATACACTGAACCCCCGCCTGGTGCGCGGGTTGGACTATTATCGGAAAACAGCTTTTGAGATCGTGGTGGCGGAAGCGGCAGGAACCCAGAATGCTCTCTGTGGCGGCGGGCGTTATGACGCTTTGGTTGAGGAGGTTGGGGGTCCGCCTACGCCGGGGATGGGATTTGCTTTGGGGATGGAGCGGCTGCTTAAGGTGTTGAGTGATCAGAAAATTGAGCTGGGGGAGGGGCGTGTGCCTCCGTTAGCCGCGCTTGCGGCTCTGGGGCAGAGCGCTCAGAGATCGGCGTTCCGTATTCTCAGCCAGTTGCGCCGCAAAGGGGTTCCAGTGACTATGGATGTTATGGGCCGCAGTTTGAAAAGCCAGTTGCGTACAGCCAACCGGGATGGAGTTCGCTATACTGTCATTATCGGGGAGGATGAAATGGAGCGGGGTGTGGCTGTGGTACGCCATATGCTGGAAGGGGAGCAGTGGGAAGTTGGGCTGGAGGAGTGTGTTGAGTGGCTGGAGAGGAAGTATCGTTGAAAACTGCACTAATGCCTTGTTATTCAAAAAAATCGTCCAGGATGACTTCGGAAACAATTTCCGCGCTATAGTTATTTTTTTTCAGCCCGAAAGTGGTGATCATGGTTGTCTGAACCGATTTACGTGTATGTGTGGAGCTGATGAACGCAGATTTCTTATTTTGAATGGACTCATAGCATTTCTTGTCGATTGGATATGGTCCGGAGGAAAATTTAATCTCGCATAAATTTATAATATTGTCATTACGGTCAATAATCAAATCCACCTGCGCCCCGCCCCCTTCGCCGTCTCCCCTCCAGGAAAATGCGGAGGTCAGCACACCGGATATCCCTAATTTTTTGCGAATTTGCGGCAAATGAAGAAGGCAGAGCTTCTCATATCCTATGCCACTCCACGCGTAGTAGGAAGGTGTGGAAGAGAAACGGAGCCAATAATCGTTTGCGTATTCCTTGCGTTTGCTGCGAAAACGAATATCAAATAGAGAGAAGAAGTCTATTAACTGATAGAGGCTGTCCCTCTTCTTTTGGCCATACGCTTTGTATTCGCGAATAAAACCGCTGATTGACAGATCTCTCAGAATCTTTGTAAGACTTCCCCCATCGGAAATCTTGGAACCGTTGACAATCTCTGTTCGTGTCAGCCCAATTCCTTTTTTTGCAAGAGTTTCGATAACACTGATGTAATTCTCAGCGTTTCTATACAGCGACCTGTAAAGATTCATGAATTCTTCACGAAGTTCTGCACCTTGGGCGAAATACATCTCGTCAACATTTTGGTACAAGCTGAGTTGGGGTTGCATTAGGCTTAGATAATAAGGAATTCCACCAAAGATCATATAGGCTTCCACCATCTGGTACCGTGTCATGGGGATTTGGCGGCTTTGATAGAATTTTTCGCATTCTTTTAAGGTAAACGGCTCAAGAAGGATTTGGCGTGTGAGGCGGTTATGAAGCCCTCCTTTGCCATTAACCACATTGTCGGTGATCCATGATGCTGCGGATCCGCATATCATAAGCAACACATCTTTTCGCGATGTTGCCCATCGATTCCAAAAATAATCGAGCCCGGCAAGAAAGTCTGAATGTATTGTCGCTATCCAAGGGATTTCATCCAGAAAGATGACTTTTTTCTCTGTGTTTCCGTTGGCGTGTACCTGCTCGAGAATATGATTCAGATTTTCAAAAGCTTGGGTCCAATTTTCGGCTTCAGTGATGCCCTTGCAGCCATAACGCGATATTTCGCTGTTCCAAGCGCGAAGCTGGGCATCCTTGTTTCCGTTGAGTATGCCTGTTGAGTAAAATGTAAACTTCTCACCAAATAATTCCTTGATTAAAAAGGTTTTTCCTACTCGCCGTCTGCCGTAAATGGCGACGAATTCGGATTGATCTGACTCAAAACATCTTTTGAGTATGTCTTTTTCTTTTTCCCGGCCAATAATCATCGGATTTTGTCATCCTCTCTGTAGTGTTATCTATATTGTTAGAGGACATAGATATACATTATTTTAGCGGTATCTATGTATTTATGATAACATACCGCCAATGTTTTTTCAAATACTTATTTATACTTATTTACCTGAACACTTGCAGGCGAAGCCCCTTTTAGTATATTATCTGTAGTGATATCATTTGCAGCCTATGGGCACAATTTTTCGAGGAGGAACAAACACATGTTATCTACAAGAACCGAAATAGGAACTCTGAGCCCGGAGAGTATTGGACAGCTGGTGACTGTGTATGGGTGGGTCAATACACGCCGGGATCATCCGGATGTGTTGTTTGTGGATTTGCGGGATCGCTCGGGTATGGTTCAGGTGGTTTTTAACCCGCAAGAGTCGGAGATGTACAGAGAGGCTGTCAAGCTTCGTTCGGAATATGCTATTGGGGTACGGGGGCTGGTACGCCGCCGTCCGGAGGGGACGGAGAATCCGGGCAAGCTTCTGGGGGAGATTGAAGTTGTGGCCCGGGAATTGACGGTCTTCAATGCTGCTCATACGCCGCCTTTTTATATTCGCGACGGGGTGGAGGTGGATGAGAGTCTGCGCTTGAAATACAGGTATTTGGACCTGCGGCGGCCGGAAATGTTCACTATTTTTGAAGTGCGCCATAAGGTGATGCAGAAGGTTCGCCGCTTTCTGGATGAGGCGGGGTTCCTGGAAATTGAGACGCCGTTTCTGACCAATTCTACGCCGGAAGGGGCTCGGGATTATTTGGTGCCCAGCCGGGTGAATCCGGGGGCTTTTTATGCGCTGCCTCAGTCACCCCAGCTGTTCAAACAGCTGCTTATGGTATCGGGAATGGAGAAGTATTTTCAGATTACGCGATGTTTCCGGGATGAGGATCTGCGGGCGGACAGGCAGCCGGAATTTACCCAGATTGACTTGGAGATGTCTTTTGTTGACCAGGAAGATATCCTGCCGTTGATGGAAAAACTGATGGTGCAAATTTTTCAGGAGTTTATGGGGAAAGATATTCCTGCATCTTTTCCGCGGATGTCTTATCGTGAGGCTATGGATCGCTTTGGATCGGATAAGCCGGATCTGCGCTTTGGCTTGGAGCTGGTGGATGTGGCGGATGTGGTCAAGGATACGGGCTTTAAGGTTTTTGCTGATGTGGTTCACAAAGGCGGCCGCGCCATGGGCCTGCGGGTGCCGGGAGGGGCGAGTTTGCCGCGCCGGGAGATTGATAAGCTGACGGAATTTGTGGGGGTGTTTGGGGCCCGGGGATTGGCTTATATTGTTCTCCATGACGGGGAGAGGAAGTCGCCGATACTTAAATTTTTTACGGAGTTGGAGGCGGATGCTCTTATATCGGCCATGGGGGGGCAGGATGGCGATATTTTGTTTTTTGTGGCTGGTGAGGAAGGGGTGGTTTGGAACTCTCTGGGCAATCTGCGTTTGGAAATGGGCCGCCGTTTTGACCTGATTGATGGGGAAAAGATGTCGTTTTTGTGGATTACTGATTTCCCGCTGTTGGAATACGATGCCAAGGAAAACCGCTATGTGGCGATTCATCATCCTTTTACAGCGCCCCGGGAGGAGGATGTGGAGAAGTTGGAGTCGGCGCCTTTGGAGGTCAAAGCTCAGGCTTATGATCTTGTGGTTAATGGGACGGAGCTTGGAGGGGGCAGTATCCGTATTCATAGGCGGGAGGTTCAGGAAAAATTCTTTGCGCTGCTTGGGATGACGGAGGAGGAATCCCGGGAGAAATTCGGCTACTTGCTTGAGGCGTTCGAGTATGGGACGCCGCCTCATGGGGGGATTGCTTTTGGGCTGGATCGCCTGATCATGATTCTGACGGAACGGGACAATATCCGCGATGTTATCGCTTTTCCCAAGACTCAGAGTGCGACGTGTCTGATGACAAAGGCCCCAACGCCTGTGGAACCGTTGCAGCTCAGGGAATTGCATATTAAATTTGTTTAATCGCGAGAGGTTTGTTAGAATGTCATTATGTGGTGTCGTGAAGTTACACTATGTGGTGTACATGGCTGCCAAGTAAAGGAGGATACTTATGGCCAGTGAAAATCTGAAGACTTTTACGGTGGAGAATTGGGAAACGGAGGTGTTGGGATCCTCTGATCCGGTTATTGTGGATTTCTGGGCGTCTTGGTGCGGGCCTTGCCGCATGATTGCTCCTGTTTTTGAGGTTTTGGCGGAAGAATATGAGGGGAAGATGGTGTTTGGGAAGCTGGATACGGATGCCCAGAGTATCATTGCTCAACAGTATGGGATTATGACTATTCCGACTTTTAAGATTTTTAAGGATGGGAAAGTGATTCAAGAAATGGCCGGAGCTCGTAATAAGGAGCATTTGAAGGAATTTATTGAGGGGTGCCTGTGAGAGGCGCCTGCAGAGAGAGTAGGAAGTTGGAGTTCGGTGAGAGAACTCCAACAGGCCATTCAGGAACGAGAGGATTGTTGTCCTATTAACAGGGAGGGTTTACAATGAAGGCCATCATCACAGTGACAGGCAAAGATCGTATTGGTGTGATTGGCAAGGTGTGTACATATTTGGCGGAGCACAACATCAATATTTTGGATATCTCCCAAACTGTTGTCGGTGAGGAATACCTGAATATGGCGATGATTGTGGATCTAACCGCGTCGAATGCTGGGTTTGATGGTGTTGCTGAGGGGCTGGAACATCTGGGAAAACAAATGGACTATGTAATTCGCATGCAGCATGAGGCGATTTTTAGTTCAATGCACAGGATATGAACTGAGCTTACAGTAACTAATGCGGGCTTTGCCCGCAAGTGGTCAGTGATCAGTGGTTAGTGGTCAGTATTGGATTTTCTTGTTTTTTGTTGATGCTTCGCGTCTGTAAGGTACTAAAGATGATACAACTTTTTGCTTAGGTTTCTCAAAAAGTTGTATCACTTTTTGTGAGTTTTGTGTATAATACAGATATAGTACCTTACAGACGCGAAGCGTCAATAAAAAACAAGAGTGCGAACTGCCAATACAGCACGCTTCTACTTCACAAATCCAATACTGACCACTAACCACTGATCACTGACCACTTGCGGGCAAAGCCCGCATTAGAGGGAGGGAGGCGACTTGTTTGAAGAGATACGCGATTGACCAATTGAGTGCATGGAAGGATTCCCCAAGAAGGAAACCCCTGATTATTCGGGGGGCCAGGCAAGTTGGAAAGACATGGCTCATGAGAGAGTTTGGCAGCTGCCATTTTAGCAATATGGCTTACATCAATTTTGATAACAACAAGAGGATGAAAAATCTGTTTGATGGAGATTACAATATTCCGCGCTTAATTGATGGGCTGCAAGTCGAGACGGATGAAAAAATCTATCCTCAGTCAACTCTCCTGGTCTTTGATGAGGTTCAGGAAGTTCCTAAAGCCCTATCTTCTCTGAAATATTTTTATGAAAACTCCCCGGAATATGCTATTGTGGCTGGGGGTTCATTATTGGGGGTGGCGTTGCATGCAGGAACCTCTTTTCCGGTGGGAAAAGTGGATTTTCTTAATTTGTATCCTTTGAGTTATTGTGAGTTTTTGGAGGCTATTGGCGAAGAAAATATGGCGGAATTGCTTCATAAGAAGGATTGGAGTCTAATTTCTGCGTTTAAGACTAAGTTCATAGACTTGCTGCGAAAGTATTATTATGTGGGGGGTATGCCTGAGGCGGTGGATGACTACGCGCGAAATAAGGACTATAAGGCTGTCCGGAAAATTCACGAACAAATTTTATTCACTTATGATCAGGATTTTTCGAAACATGCGCCAACATATAGTGTGCCTCGTATACGGAATTTATGGCGGAGTGTTCCGGCGCAGCTGGCCAGGGAGAATAAAAAGTTTTCTCCCGGCATTGTGCAAAAAGGCTCCCGCCTTAAAGATTATGAACTGGCTATGCAATGGCTTCTGGACTGTGGGCTGCTCTATCAAGTGAAACAAATCAGCAAACCGTGTGTTCCGTTGGCGAGTTATGCAACCGATTTTTTTAAGATCTATATGCATGATGTGGGGCTGTTGAGCACGAAATCGGAGCTTGATGTGAAAACGCTGCTGGAGGGCAATCGTGTTTTTGAGGAATTTAAGGGGGCGTTAACAGAGCAGTATGTTCTGCAGGAGTTGGCGGCCGGCGGAGTGTCCTTGTTCTATTGGAGCAGTAACGGGAGAGCAGAAGTGGATTTTGTTTTCAAGTATGAATCAAGCGGTTATGAATCAAGGGTGTATCCGTTGGAAGTGAAGGCGGAGGAGAATTTGCAAAGTAAAAGCTTGAAGATATACAGTGAAAAGTATGTGCCTTCAATAGCGTTAAGAACGTCAATGAGGGATTACCGCAGAGAAAGCTGGCTGATGAATATACCTCTTTATGCGATTGGGACGGACTTTTTGGGACAGGAGCTGTAGCGGGCTAACGCGGGCTTTGCCCGCAAGTGGTCAATTACTAAAATATATAAGCCATGAAGGGAGCGCCACATTATGATATCTCATGTTTCTCACCACGAAGTTTTTGAGACCAACAGAATGATTGACAAATTCAATCTTGACGTCCGCACCATTACCATGGGCATCGATTTATTGAGTTGTGCGGATGCTGATTTAGAGCGTTTCACCACGAAGGTTTACGATAAAATCACACAAAAAGCTCAGCGTCTTGTCCAAACAGGGGAGGATATCAGTCGTCAATTTGGGATCCCTATTGTGAACAAGCGCATCTCTGTAACCCCTATCGCACTGGCCGCCGCAGGGTGCGAAGCCTCGACTTATGTTCCTGTGGCCGAAGCCATGGATAGGGCGGCTAAGGAGGTGGGGGTTAATTTTATCGGCGGTTTCTCTGCCCTGGTGCACAAAGGCCAGACGGCCAGTGATACGGTACTTGTTGACTCTATTCCTCTGGCTCTGAGCCAGACAGAGCGCGTGTGCGCCAGTGTCAATGTGGCGACAAGCCGCAATGGGATCAATATGGACGCGGTGGTCAAAATGGGCCATATCATTAAGGAAATGGCGGAGTTAACTCAACATCAGTCTTCTATTGCCTGTGCTAAGTTCGTGGTGTTTTGCAACGCGGTAGAGGATAATCCCTTCATGGCGGGGGCGTTTCATGGGATTGGAGAGAGAGACTGTGTCATTAATGTGGGGGTCAGCGGCCCGGGGGTGGTCAAAAAAGCTCTGGAGGAGGTTCGGGGCTGCGACTTTGAAACTCTATGTGAAACGGTCAAGCGCACGGCTTTTAAAATCACGCGGGTAGGCCAGCTGGTAGCCCAGGAGGCCTCTGCCCGCTTGGATATTCCTTTTGGTATTATTGATTTGTCCTTGGCGCCGACTCCGGAGCGGGGGGATTCTGTGGCGGAGATCTTGATGGAAATGGGTCTCGAATATCCGGGGGCGCCGGGAACTACAGCGGCGGTGGCGCTGCTCAACGATAATGTTAAGAAGGGTGGCATTATGGCCTCTTCCTATGTGGGGGGGTTGAGCGGCGCTTTCATTCCGGTCAGCGAGGACAGGGGGATGATTGAGGCTGTTCAGGCAGGGGCGCTGACCTTGGAGAAGCTGGAGGCGATGACGTGTGTCTGTTCTGTGGGCTTGGATATGATTGCTATTCCCGGGGATACGCCGCCGGAATCCATCTCTGGAATTATTGCTGATGAGATGGCGATTGGGATGATTAATCATAAAACCACGGCGGTGCGCCTTATTCCGGTTGTCGGAAAAGAAGTGAATGATACGGTGGAATTTGGGGGTCTGCTGGGGTTTGCTCCTGTTATGGATGTGAATGTCTTCAGCTGTAAGGATTTTGTGGGGCGGGGAGGGCGTATTCCGGCGCCGGTGCATAGTTTTAAGAACTGAGGGGCCGCAAAGAGATTTGACTTGAACTCAGCCAGACTAATGTCAAACTTATTTAGTTAAGCCCCTTACTCCTGCAAATACGCTTCCAAATTAAACAAAACATATAATGGCACATTCAGCAAATCTCCGTCCCGCTTTAAATTAGATAAGGAGGTGCGGATGGCTGTTTGAGGATGATAGTATTCCCGGTAGACTTTTAAGCTCCTGGACTTGAGATTTTCACTGGCTTTGACTTCTAACGGATAAACCTTCCTGTTGTCAGCAAAAATAAAATCAACTTCCGCGATGCCTTCAGATGTCCAATAATACAGAGTACGGATGATTTTCTTTCCTACCATTTCAGACAGAACAAACTGCTCAGTCAAGGCTCCCCGGAATTCTTCAAACACCTTCAGGTTTTCCAAAATCGCCTCTGCCGACAACTCACTCATCACTCGGAGCAGCCCCACATCCAGATGGTATAATTTGAAGGCTTTTAAGTCCTCGTATGACTTTAGAGGGAGGGAAGGTTTGGTAATTCTGCTCACTTTGTGGAGCAGCCCGCTGTCCAGAAGCCACAGCAAGGCTTCTTCATACTCGCGTGCCCGGGCGCCTTCCCGTATCAATCTGTAGATGAACTTCTTGTTTTCTTTGGCCAGCTGGGAGGGGACGCTGTTCCAAAGATGACGGAGTTTCGGCACAACAGATGGCGGCGCATGCTTGGAGAAGTCGTTTTCATAAGTCTGTAGGATATCATATTGTTTTTGCTCAACAAGCGAAAAATCTCTCGTTTCCAACCAGGTGTTAACAGCGCTGGGCATGCCGCCTATGATAAAGTACAGCTTTAAATAATCTGTCAGTTTATCTGTAATGGCCTTGGGCAATTCCTGCAGTCCTTCGTTTCGGACAAACTCAATGAGCATGTGTTCGTCGTGAGCCAGAAGAAATTCCTCAAAGCTCAACGGCTGCAGCATCAAAAAGTCCACTTTGCCCACAGGAAAAGATGTGCCATCATGCAGCGCAACGCCCAACAGAGAACCGGCGCAACACACAGCATATTCCGGTGCGGTTTCAGCAAAGTATTTCAGCGATGTCAGCGCGCGGGGGATTTCCTGCACCTCATCAAAAATGAGTAAAGTCTCCTGTGGTCTAATCTTCCTGCTATGTAAAGCGCCTAAAAGGTTAATCAGCCGTTGGGGAGAGATATCCCCGTCGAAGGTTTCTTTCAGACCGGATGCGTTTTCAAAGTTGATATAGAGCATATCTTCAAAGGCGGACTTGCCAAATTCTTGTAAGAGCCACGTTTTTCCAGTCTGACGTGCTCCTTTTAGAATCAGGGGCAAGCGGTTTTTCTTGTGCTTCCAATCCAGTAAATCTTTTAATAAAAGCCGTATCATATGCGTCGCCTCACCTTTTACTAACTTAATTATGGATGATCAATCACGTTTTGTCAACATAAAGGGTGAAACATATCACCTGCCGGTAAGGAGGATTCTCCAAGAGGCCGAAAGAGACCAAGCAAGCCCTCAAATTTCACTACATAAATGGGCTCCTATTATGTAAAACTAGCTGTAGATCCTCAATGCTTTAAGGCTGGGATATTCCAGGAGGCTACAAATCCTTAGGAAAGTGAAGAGAATGTTAGAAACTCTTTGGCCTGTTTTTGACGCCGGTTTTTTGGCGCGATATGGATGGGAAGATGTTCCTTTGGCGGACGAATCTCTGCGGTCGATCAATGACCAGTTGGCAGATGCTCTCGCTGGGGGGATTTTGAGCAAAATCGCCTATATGGCTTTGATCGGCATTGCCCTGTTTCTTGTGAGTACGGCCCTCTACAAGGAGATGACAAGGACTTGGGAGAGGGGGAGCTGGGAGAGCTTATTTTTTATTCTATTGTGTGTTTCCGTGTGCATTTGGGCTGTGTGCGCTCTCTTGGCGGCCTTTGCCCAAGAGCCGGACCGTGCGGATAGGCTTCACACGTGGGGATATCTTGGAATTATCTTTATTCCGCTTCTGTTGTATTTGCACACGTGGCAGCAGGTTTCCTACAAGGAATTGCATCCTTGGGGGATCATTCTTTTCTTGGTTGTGCCGGCGGCCCTGACTGTGATGATCGGCCGGCGTTTAATACAGGGTACGGAGATCTGGCCTACAGCTTATGAGGAACAGTGGTTTGTTCTCGTGTTCTATATGTATGCTTTTATTCCGATTATTCGATCTTATCTGATGTGTTTTAATGTGTTTTACCAGATGCCGCGCCATATGCGGCGATCCAGCCGGTATATGCTTGCGAGTATTTCATCTGTTTTGATCTTATTTTTATTAAATATGTTGTGGGGCAATCGATTTTTTCAAGTGATCTCGGAAAATGGGGTTGTGGATATCCTGCTTCCTTTGGCTGCACCTGTGGCTTTCTACATTTTGCTTTTTCCCTTATACCGTGCCATGAAACTCATGCCTGCCTCTGATGTTATTGTCACATCCCGGGAGTTTGTGGTGGAGGGGCTTGCCACCACTATTCTGATTTTGAGCCGGACAAACCGGATTTTGGATTGGAACAGGAAGGCTTGGGATAAAAGATTTCCCTTGCCCAGGCCTTTCTATAGGGAACCTATTGGGGCCTACCGGAAGCGTATTTTGGAATTGGATACCTGCCGTGTTTCGCCGCACAGTGAGGATATTGTGACGGCGAGGGCGGGCGATGAGGAAATGCACTTTATGATGCATGTGCGGGTTATTGGAAACAGTAAGAAGCATTTTGGCGCTGTTATGGAGATATCTGAGATTACGCCAATCTACACGACGCTAAGATATTTTGAGGAAATAGCGTATTTTGATCAGCTAACCAGTGTGTTTAACCGTAATGCGTATCTTGATCGTGTTGAGAAAATGACAATCAGCCAGAATATGCCGTTGTTGATCCTGGTGGGTGATGTCAATAAGCTCAAGTATATCAACGATACTTATGGGCATTTGTTAGGGGATCAGCTGTTGCTGGCTGTGGCGGAAATTATTAAGAAGGCTATGCCTGAGCAGGCTTTTGTGGCGCGGGTAGGGGGCGATGAGTTCGTGATTCTGGTGCCTGGCGGAAGCGTGGATATGGCTCATCACTTGATCCAGGGTATGAAGAAGTTGTGTGGGGAGACACACCATGAGATTTTTGGGTCGCCAAGCATATCTTGGGGGTATGCTGTGATGACCTCGGAGGAGCAATCGTACAACGAGGTGTTCAGTGAGGCTGACCAAATGATGTATGAGACGAAGAAGAACCAATACCAGTTCCGCAGCAGCGGTCTTCTGCCTGAGATAAAGGCACAGGCGGTACAACAGGCTGAGTCGGACTCTGCAAAGGAGAAAGGAAAAAGGCCTAAATATGTGGCGAAATTGTAGAGGGCTGTAAGGGACAGCCCCTTATGGGCGCGAAGTGTCAATAAAAAGCAAGAAAATCCCTGACCACTAACCACTGATCACTGACCACTTGCGGGCGCAGCCCGCGTTACTTACAGCGAGATTGGTTTAGGGGAGAGGTGTTTCAGGAGGTTGACGGTTTCTATGGCGGCCATAGCAGCATCAAATCCTTTGTTGCCGGCTTTGGTTCCGGCCCGTTCAATGGCTTGTTCAATGGTATCGGTTGTGAGAACGCCGAAAATCACAGGGAGGTTGGAAGAGAGGCTCACAGCGGCGATGCCTTTGCTGACTTCGTTGCTGACATAATCGAAGTGAGGTGTGGAACCGCGGATGACGGCGCCCAGACAGATGATGGCGTCATACCTTTTGCTGGAGGCTGCGGTTTGGGCAATGAGTGGGATCTCAAAGGCGCCGGGGGACCAGATCAGGTCGATATTGTCATCGCTGACGCCATGGCGCTGCAGGGCGTCAACGGATCCGCCGATGAGCTTGTTGGTAATGAATTCATTGAAGCGGCTGGCAACAATTGCGAAGCGCAGGGTGTCGGCGATAAAGGCGCCTTGAATGGTATTCATGATGGGGTTCCTCGTTTCATAGGTTTAGTTTTGGATCATATGTCCCAGTTTGTCTCGCTTGGTGCATAGGTATCGGTCGTTTTCCGGAGAGGCCGGGATCTCAAGGGGGACGCGTTCGATGACTTTGATGCCGTATCCTTCGAGGCCGACAATTTTTTTGGGGTTGTTGGTCATGAGACGGACTCTTTGGACGCCAAGGTCGGCGAGAATCTGAGCGCCTACGCCATATTCCCGCAAATCGGCGGAGAAGCCCAGGGCCAGGTTGGCTTCAACTGTATCATGGCCTTCGTCCTGGAGCTTATAGGCGGCGAGTTTGTTCATGAGGCCGATGCCGCGGCCTTCCTGGCGCATGTAGAGGAGGATGCCTCGCTCGGCTTGTTGGATTTGGCGCAGGGCGGTTGCCAGCTGGGATCCGCAGTCGCAGCGGCGGGAGGCGAAAACGTCGCCGGTCAGGCATTCGGAATGAACTCGCAGCAAAATAGGGTCTTGAAGGTCGGTGTGTTCTTGGGCCTGAGCTTGTCTTTGGGTATAGGCTTGTTCTTGGATATCGGTGTGTTCAAAGACGAGAGCGGGAATGTCCCCTTTGATCAGGGCCAAGTGTTCTTTGGCATCAAGGGTGCTCCGATAAGCGATGGCTGTGAATGGGCCATAATCGGTAGGGAGTGTGGCGGCTGTCCCGCGGATAATATGTTTTTCTGTATGGCGGCGGTATTGGATAAGATCTTTGATGGTGACCATGGTCAAGCCATGTTTTTCTTTGAACCGGATCAGGTTGGGGGTGCGCGCCATAGTGCCGTCATCATTCATGATTTCACAAAGTACGCCCGCGGGCTGCAGCCCTGCCATGCGCGCAAGGTCGATGGCGCCTTCCGTGTGGCCTGCCCGTACCAGGACGCCTCCTTCTTTGGCCATAAGAGGAAATATGTGACCGGGACGGAAAAAGTCGCTGGGGGTACTGGCGGGATTGACCAGGTATTCAATGGTTCGTGCCCGCTCAAAGGCTGAGATGCCGGTTGTGCTTTCGATGCAGTCAACGCTGACAGTAAAGGCGGTGTTGCGGGGGTCTGTGTTGTTGGGGACCATTTGGTTAAGGTTCAGAGCGGTGACGCGTTCTGCGGTAAGGGGAACGCAAACGAGTCCGCGTCCGTAGGTGGCCATAAAATTGATGGCTTCGGGAGTGACTTTTTCTGCGGCCATAATGAGATCGCCTTCGTTTTCACGGTCTTCGTCATCTGTCATAATGATGATCTTGCCGCTGCGAATGTCTTCAATGGCCTGTTCAATGGTGTCAAACATGAGGATCCTCCAGTTTTTATAGTCACAGGTATCCGTGCTTGCCAAGAAAATCTCGCGTTAAGGGGTCTTGAGTCTTCGCGTGTGTTGTGTTATGAGGCATGCTGCCGGGACTTTCATACTGATGAGTTCCCACAGGGTGGGAAGCGGGGGTGATGAAGCGGGCAACATATTTGCCCAGGATATCGGTTTCCAGGTTCACTGTGCTGCCGATGGGTTTATGGGCTAAGGTTGTTTGGGACAGGGTGTGCGGAATCAGGGAGATGGTAAAACTGTGGGGCAGAGCGCTGACAACGGTCAGGGAGATGCCATCGACAGCAATGGATCCTTTAGGGACAATCATGCCGGCAATGTGGGGTGGAGCGGTGATTTCGAAGACTTTGGCAATCCCGGCTTGCCGGATGGTGGTGATGGCGCCGATCCCATCGATATGGCCGCTGACAAAATGGCCGCCCAAGCGTGTCTGAAGGGTCATGGCCCGTTCCAGATTGACTGGGGCGCGGGGCTTGAGATCTTTAAGGGTGGTACATGTGAGGGTTTCTAACATGATATCGGCGGTAAATTCGCTGGAGGCTAAGGAGGTTACGGTCAGGCAGACGCCGTTGACAGCGATACTGTCGCCGATCTGGGTTCCGTCGAGAATAGAGTGGGCTTCAATGCTTAATTGCGCCGAATCAGCAAGGAGGCGTATGTGTCGAATATGGGCTAATTCTTCAATGATTCCTGTAAACATAATCTGTACCTCATAAGTGACACGATAGTATGCTCTAAGTGTACACTGTCCATCATGTCTTGTACAATGGGATATCAGGTATCATACCGAGGGTAGGCGGAGATGCGCAGGTCGCCGGAATCCCAGGAATACTCGAGATCTTCCAGGTGCACAGGCTGCTGGCGTTTGAATTTCTCATGTCCGTATATTTTGGGAGCGTACATGAAATCGATTTTATCGATAAGATGTTGCTGCAACATAGCATTGGCCAGGAGTTCGCCTCCTTCCAACAGGACGCTGTTCCAGCCATGGGTGGCAACGTCGTTCATGAGTTGAGGCAGAGGCACATAACGCTCGGTGTCATATGTCCAGATTTTTACATGTTTTAAAGATGAGAGAGAAGCTTGCTGAGACGGGGCAGCTTTGTTCCAGGCCTGGAGGGTCGTTGCCAGAATGACTTGATCCGGCCATGGGGTCTTAAGCGAGTTGTTCATACGATATACCAAAGCGATGGGGGGAACAATGAGCCGGCCGTCTACAATAAGCCGGGCAGGATTGCGATCTGAACCTTCAGGGAGGCGGCAGGTTAGCCGCGGATCATCCTGGACGACTGTTTGGCTGCCCACCATAATGACGTCACAGGTGTCCCGCAGATGATGAACATAGTGCCGGGATTGTTCATTGGTAATCCAGGGATCGGAGATGGACGGGGAATATTGCTTGCCGTCCATGGAGAAGGCTGATTTCAATGTGACGAAAGGCAGGTTTGTTTCGATAGCCTTGATATAGGGCTGGTTGAGGGCGCGGGCTTGGGATTCCAAGAGGCCGGTAGTGACATCAATGCCGTTTTGCTGTAACCGTTCGAGGCTCTGTCCCCGCACGAGGGGGTTGGGATCGATGGTGGAAACAATAACTCGACGGATGCCGGCCTGAAGAATGGCTTCTGTACAGGGAGGGGTTCTGCCATAATGGCCGCAGGGTTCGAGCGTGACATAGAGATCGGCTCCCCGCGCTTTCTCGCCGGCCATGGTAAGGGCATGGATCTCGGCGTGGGGCATGCCGGCTTTCTGATGGTATCCTTCCCCTACGATGTGTCCGTCGCGAACGATAACGCATCCAACGAGTGGATTGGGAGATGTGCGTCCGGCTGCTTTTTGGGCTAAGGCGAGAGCTCTTTGCATATGCTGCGTGTCATGGAATGAAAACATAAGGCTCCCTCCCTATTGTGCTGAGTTTTTTGCTGCGTATTATGGATCTTTCAGGCATTATACACATTTTTTGTCGAAAGGGCAAGTGTGGGATCGCGGTGCGCATACCCCTAAGGGCGGATTTTGCCTAGGATGACACCATCGTCATAGCGGCCCCGAATAAAATAGGCGTCCTTGAGGAGACCTTCGCGCTGAAACCCGGCTTTTTCATAGCACCGCAGGGCCCTGAGGTTGCCGGAGAAGGTTTCAAGGCTAAGCCGGTGCAAATTCCATTGATCAAATAAATATTCTGAAAAAGTCATGAGAGCGTCTGTACCGTAGCCCTGGCCCCAGCAGGCTTTATCCCCTATGCCAAGAATCAGCCGAGCTGAACGCGCAGGTATATTGTGCTGGTCGAAGCCAATGGTGCCAATCAAATCGCCTTCCTGGGTAAGCAGGGCATATCGAAAGGGATCTTCGGCAAAAAAGAGCTGCTCTATTTCCGCGCGGCGCATGAGCATGCGCTCTGGCCAATTGCCGCTCTGCCAATAGGTGAATTCCGAGTCCAAATACCAGGAATACAGGGTCTCAAGATCTCCAAGCTCTAAGGGCCGAATAATGGTTTTTTGGCTGACCAGCATAAGAGATCCTCGACTTTCTGGGGATGTTTGTGTTGCCTTATTATGCATAATGCCTTGATAAATGTCAACCGTCAAATGTCTATTTGTGTCAAATGTCTATTTGTGAGGATTTGTGAGGATTCATTTGTGAGGATGGGTGAGGATTCATCTATTGACACTGCATAGGCTATTTGCTATGATTCAGAGAGTGTTTTTGACGGGGCGTGGCGCAGTTTGGTAGCGCGCTTGGTTCGGGACCAAGAGGCCGCAGGTTCGAATCCTGTCGCCCCGACCATCGGAGTGAAGAGTGAAAGCCTGTAATACCAAGGGGTTACAGGCTTTTTGAATTCTTGTCATGAGTGAATTACCCTTTAGTATACCCTTTACAGGTTTCCAGACCTTTATAATAAGCCTCTATTTTCGCGGCAGCTTCACGTTGCATCTCATCTGTGACATGACCATAAGTGTCCAGAGTAAAGGCGGCGGTATGATGACCTAAGGCTTCCTGAACCATCTTAACATTTACTCCTGACTGTAGCGCGGCAGTGGCGTAGGAGTGTCTGAGGTCATGAAAACGAATATCAGGAGCACCGATTGACCTTACAATAGCCTTAAAGTGCTTGCTGACTGAATTGTGACTGAGATTGTGGCCTAACTCGTCAGTGAAAACAAGATTATCTTGGTTGTTCCATGCACTTCCCGCTTTGAGCTTCCATTCTGCTTGCCGACGTTTTTGTTCTCTGAGTGCATCTATTGCGAGAGGTGGGACAGTAAAAGAGCGTGGCTTATTGCTTTTTAGAGATAGAAATACATATTGGCCATTGAAATATTGAAGCTGGCGGTATATTCGAATGCTGGAACGCTCGAAGTCAACACAGTCCCAGGAAAGACCTATGATTTCGCTTCTCCTCATTCCAGTAAATAAATCCAGAAGGAAAAGAAGTTCATATCTATGGCCTTTGATTTCATTTATGAAGAGAGCGGTCATGTCGCCCAAAGGTTTCATTTCATAACGTGTAATTTTAGGCAGCTTGCATTTCTTGGCAGGATTGTAGGGAATATAATTCAGTTCAACAGCTTGTTCGAGTGATGAGTGTATCACACCATGCAAGTTTTTTATGGTTTTTGCCGAGAGTGGTTTGCGCTCCTTATCGCCCTTTAGCAGTTTATTGTAAAGCGTCTGGATCGCCGGAGCCTGAAGTTTCTGAAGTTTTACCGCTCCTAAGGCTGGCTTGATATAATTCTTGATATCCCCTTTATACAATTGAAGTGTCTTTGGTTTGGGGTTTGAAACATATTCAGAAATCCACAGATCAAACCATGCGCCTACTGTCAGTGCCGAAGGCTCAGTAAAAATACCTTTTGATATTTCTGAGGTAACATCCCGCAGTTTATCAACGACCTCACCCTGAGTCTTCCCATAAACGGACTTCTGAATCTGCCGACCCGTTCCAGGATCACGACCCATGGTATAACGGCCTTCCCATCGGCCATCCGGACGCTGTCGGATTGTTCCCGCTCCCTGAGCGTTACGTGTAGCTTTCCTGGGCATTATCGAAGCCTCCCTTAACTTTATTGGCTTGAGTCGTTATGTTTAGACAATGTTCTGTCAATTGTGTAACAAATAAAATTCTCTATTTCTTTAATCATATCGCAATAAAGATTTATAAAATCCTCAGCAAGCATAACAGTATTTTTATCGCTATTGCGGACAATAACAGTTTCTTCATAATTGTCTCCATTGTCCTCAACGTGGCTTTGTATTTCATATCCGTGTTCCTTGAAAAAAGAAATAGCATTTTTGTAATCGGCATATTGTGCCCTTTCGTATTCCTCTTCTTTTTTTGCCTCTTCATATGCATCGACATCCCCGTCAAAACACTCGGGAATATCATCATCATACCAACCATTCTCAAGCAAAACACGTGACACCGATGTGCCAAGAGCCTCGGCAATTTTCTCAGCAATTGAATGTCGTAAAGGTCTAACTCCCCGTTCATATTGGGAGATTGCCTGTTCCGACATGCCGATTACTTCGCCCAGTTCGCGCATACTTATCTTTTGGTCTTTTCGGATTTCCCTCAAGAATGATCCGAAATCATAATCAAAATTGAAAACTCCATCCATAGAAATACACCACCATAAACATTATTGCACAGAATGGACAAAAAGTAAACAATATGAGTAAAAAAATCTTGAATATTTGAAAATTTATTGGATATTACTCAGGCCGAGGGGTATAATAAAGACGGAAACTACTCATAACGAATAGAAAGGATGATAAGGATGCTGAACGGAACAAAAAAACAGGCTGCTATGAATGTACAGGATGTTGCAACATGCTTGAAAATCAGTCGGGCAAAAGCGTATGAACTGGTTCAATCTAACGCGGGCCCAGCCCACAACCCAAAAAGGCTGAGCGGAGATAGCCAAGTAGCTGCGGAATTAAGGTATAAAGCAAAAGGCTCAAGGTGTAGGTGAGTGTCTGAGTATCAACACGCTCGAACACCAAGTACGTGGGAACCCA
>WRII01000039.1 GCA_009782825.1 Peptococcaceae bacterium | reverse complement strand
GACAGAGACAGAGACAGAGACAGAGACAGAGACAGAGACAGAGACAGAGACAGAGACAGAGACGAGGGGTTACGAGGGAGGGATCTCTGAGTTTACCTACAGACAGGGAGATCTGGTTGGCAAAATGGGTGTGGAGAAAAGTTTTGATCTCTGGCTGCGCGGCCGGGAGGGTCTTGACAGAGTAGAGATTGATGGGAAAGGGCGGCCTGTAAGCAGGGTCATGGAGCAGCTGCCGCAGGTGGGAAATACGGTCTGTCTGACCATCGATTCGGCCTTGCAGCAGGATGTAGAAAAAAGTTTGGACGAGGTTATTGAGCGAGTCAAAAGAACCACTGACACTAAAGCCGGGGCCGGAGCCGCTGTAGTGATCGAGGTGAAGACAGGAAAGGTTCTGGCTATGATTTCCAAACCCGACATGGATCCTAATGAGCTTGTAGGTATCATGTCTGAGGAGATGGTGGCAAAATATTTTACAGGAACCGAAGCTGCCACGAAAAACAGAGCGATTATGGATATATATCCGCCCGGGTCGGTTTACAAAATGATTGTGGCGTCCTCGGCGCTGGAGCTTGGGGTTGTAACGCCTGAGGATAAGGTGTATGACTCTTTATCGTCCTTAGGTCCGGCAGGGGTGCAGGCTCAAGCGGCGGCAGAATGGGGAAACAATAATTTCGGCTGGGTCGACCTTAACCGTGGCTTGGCCAAGTCCAGCAACATTTACTTTCAGAGTGTGGGACGGCGGGTTTTTGATAAAGACCCCGAATATATAAAAAAAATCAGCCACGAGTTTGGGTTAGGTGTGCTTTCGGGGATTGACTTACCCGGCGAGGCGGCTGGGATTGCTCCCTCTCCGTCCTGGAAAAATCAATATTTTGCGCCGATTTATGAAACACGCTATCAAGAAAAAAGGCAGGAAATTGAGGAGACATACAAATCGGATCAAAAGAAGAGTGAGATGGATATTCTCGCTGCCGACTATGAGGCCAATAAGAGATATTATGTGGATTGGCGGCTTTCGGATAGTTTCTTTAATTCCATCGGCCAAGGGTATAATGCCTATACACTTTTGCAGCTGGCGAATTACGTGGCGACCATTGCCAATGGAGGAACCCGTTACAAACCTCAGATTGTGGAAAAAATTGTGGATACAGTGACCGGGGATGTGATCGAGGAGTGCACCCCGGAGGCGCTTAATCAGGTTCCTATTTCCCCCGAAAACCTGGATTTGGTGAAGAAAGCTATGTCGGGGGTTACAAAAGGGGAGGGAACAGCCGCCTTTGTTTTTGCGGATATGCCGAAATACACAGGGGGTGGGAAAACAGGAACGGCCCAGGTGGGGAACAAAGATGATGTCAGCTATTTTAATGGAACCTATGTGGCGTTCGCCCCCTATGATGATCCGCAGATTGCCGTGGCGGTTATGGTAGAATATGGAGGCACAGGCGGAGATACGGCGGGGCGCGTGGCAAAAGCTGCTTTTAAGAGTTACTTTGGCTGGTAGAAATCCACCTTTTTCCATAGCTTTACACGATTTTTGGGAGATTGTCAAAAGGACGGCGGAATAAAGGGTGAAAAACGCAGGAAAGACGCGAAGAACCGGGGAATTTGGTCTCCGGTTCTTCCTGTATTGGAAAGGAAACACAATTTAAAATGTAGAATTGTTGGGCAATGATTTTGAAATAGATACTGTTTAGAGGAACAAGGAAAGGCAGGCTTGGTTATGGGAGAAATAATTGTGGTGACTTCCGGTAAAGGCGGCGTGGGAAAAACGACGACAACAGCCAATATCGGAACTGCGCTCTCCTTTTCGGGACAGAAGGTTGTTCTGGTTGATACGGATATCGGGCTCAGGAATTTGGATGTGGTGTTAGGGTTGGAAAACCGTATTGTTTATGATCTGGTGGATGTGATTGCGGGAAATTGCCGCTATAAACAAGCCCTCATCAGAGATAAAAGATTTGGGAATTTATTTCTTCTGCCGGCGGCCCAGACAAAAGACAAAACGGCGGTACGTCCTGAAGAGATGCAGACCCTATGCGAGGAGCTCAAGGAAAATTTTGATTATGTGATTATTGATTGTCCGGCAGGTATTGAGCGAGGGTTTTATAATGCGATTGCCGGCGCGGAAAGAGCTATTGTTGTCACAACGCCGGAAGTGAGCGCTGTCCGCGATGCTGATAGGATTATTGGGCTGCTGGAGACCAGCGGTCTTCGTGATTCCAAGCTCTTGATCAACCGTTTTCGGCCGCGTATGGCCCGGCAGGGGGATATGATGGAGATTGAGGATGTCATTGATATCCTTGCCATCGATCTTCTGGGAGTGATTCCTGATGATGAAAAGATTGTGATCTCGACCAATCGGGGGGAGCCGGCTGTTCTGGATAACAGCTGGGGAGCGGGGGAAGCGTTTCGCCGTATTGCGCGCCGTATCCAGGGGGAAGAGGTGCCTTTGATGGATCTGGAAGTGAAGACAGGGTTTTTTGGACGCCTCAGAAAAATCATTGGAATCAACTAGGAAGGAGGAAACATCATATGAAACTGTGGGATTCTTTAAAGAAAATGTTTTCAACGCCTAAACGGCAATCGGGGACACCTGCTGACAGCAGCGGCAACGGCGGCAGCAGCAGCGGCGCCAGCAGCACTAGCGGCAACAGCCGTGATCAGGCCCGGGACAGGCTCCGCTTGGTGCTGGTTCATGACAGGGCTACGATTTCGCCTGTGATGATGGATAAACTGAAGGAAGAACTGATGCAAACGTTGTCTCGTTATATGCAGGTGGATGAGGTTCTGTCAATAACCCGGCTGGAACAAACGGAGAAGGAAATTCGTCTGGTAGCAACGTTTCCAATTCTTAAGATTAATCGGAATTATGCTGAGCATATTTCGTGACAGGCGGCAGGTGAGCCATATCCGCACTCTAAAAATAGCACTATAAGAAGCATGAGCGGCATGAGCGGCATGGAGACGGAATGCTGATGCCGCGTATGTTGATGGGGCATACATACATTGTAGGTTTAACAAAAAGGGAAAGGGTTTAAGGCTTTTTCATATGGTGCGCCCGGCAGGATTCGAACCTGCGACCTCCGGCCTCGGAAACCGTCACTCTATCCCCTGAGCTACGAGCGCACGATAAGATAACTCCTGCAAATTCTATAAGAAAGGGCTTGTTTTGTCAAGAGCCCAATTTTGTGATGTGCCCAATTTTGTGATGTGTGATGTATATGCGCTTGGGAACAGAGTATACATATACTAATGTCTGCTGAAACGCCAACGGATTGTGGGGGTTGCCCATGAATGCCGCAGCAAAGGTGATTGTCGTTCTTGTGGCGTTGTTTTTGGCCTTCTGGCTTTTTCAGTCATTTATATTGGGGTTGTTATGGTTTTGTTTTTGGGTGTTTCGCGGGGTTGTCTTTTTGGCGCTTATCGTGGGAATTATGCATATTTTGGTTAAGATGTTTTTTGGTTTTGACCTTATGGGATTCATTAAAAACTTATGGGGGTAGAACCGGGAGAACATCACTATAGGCTTAAAGGTAAAACCAAGTTATTGAGTTACAGTCCCTAAAGAGGGTGAGGTGGAGGAAAGTGGAGAATTCTCTTATGTGGCAGCAGCATATTCGTTCAGGGATTTATGCGATGAAAAAGGATGCTTGGCCGGAGGCCCAGAGGGATTTATCCCGGGCACTGGCTGAAGCGGAAAAGATGGAATCGCCGATCTGTGTTGCCTTTTCCTGCCGGTTGCTAGGAGCTCTTTTTGTGCGGATGAATGATCTGAAGGGGGCGGAGGCCAAATACCGCCGGGCTTTTACCCTTTGCTTGGGGCTGGGGAATGAGAAGGGGTTGGCGGAGAGCTTGGCGGGGCTGGCTTCAGTGAAAGCGAAGCTGGATCAGCTGGATCAAGCCCAGCAGCTTTACAGTTACGCGGCGGACATTTTTCCTCAAGAAGTTTCGCCTCTGCGCTCGGCGGCGTTGTACACGGAGTTGGCTCATGTGGGGTTTCGCCGTATGGATTGGCTGAATGCTCAGTTAGCGCTGCGCAAAGCGGCGGCAATTTATCGCAAGCACGGTCATGTGGCGGGAGAAGCGGAGATTATGTTTCTTTTTGCGGAGATCATGTTTATGCGGTCTCGAAAAAAATCGGCTCTGAGGTATTTTCGCAAGGCGGGGGCTCTTTTCATACAGATTGGCGATTTCCATGCTTTGGCGGCGATCCATCATATTCAGGCCTTTTCCTTTTTGGAGCGTTCTTGCTGGCTGGATGCTCTGATGTATGAGGATAGAACCACTCTTCTGTTGTCAAATTGTACGGGGGAGCAGGAGGAGGGTGTCATCAAGGTGACGGTGCGCGAAGCGTGTTTCTTGCAGGGATATGCCTGCTGGCAATGCAATTTGTTGGAGGAAGCGGAGTGTCATTTTCTAAAATCCGTTGCGCCGGTTCATGGCAGGGATCACTTTGACGAATATGATCAGAAGGCATGCGTTTTTCAGTCTCTGGCTCTGGCGTCTTTACAGAGGGGGAATTTTCTGGCGGCGAAGGAGTATTATCTGCAGGCTATGAAATGGTTCCAACATGCGGAAAATGGACCTAAAATTGGCGAGATTGCTGATGAGCTTGTTTTTTTGATCCGCAATGAGGAAGCGTTGCTGCATATACAGCCGTCTTGTCTGACAGCTGAAGGATATCAGCGCGATGAAGAGAGATGGAAGCTTCTGCTGACGATTGCCCACAATCTTGAGCGAAAAGGGAAGCCCTTACAAGCTGTTCAGTTTGCCTGGCATGTGCTTAAAATATTGCGGGAAGAAGGGGAGAGCGCCGACAGTGTGGAAGATGTGGAGACGTTTGTGCGGTCTCTTTCGGAGAGAATTCGCAATGGGTAACGCTTAACAATTTACGACAATTTACGACACTTTACCGATAACAATTTATTTCCCGTCTCCCGCTTCCCAATTGCATGGATATCGTTTACAATAGAGGAGAAGGGGATGAGGAGGTGTTCTGATGAAAAATAATGGGCTCGTACTCACAAGTGATGAGATCATTCTCTCGAGTCTGGAAAAAATATCTGCAACCTTGAACCTGGAGTTACAGAATCTCCAAAGCCTGAACTCTGTTCACCTCCGCCAAATTTCGGTTTGGGCTGATGAGGTTCGGGCCTATACCCGGCTTTTTGAGGAGATTTCTTTGCCGGCACGTCTGGTGGTGGAGCATATCCTTGACCTCAGATATAATGACGGGCTCTTGGGTGTTGAGGCAGAGAATATGAAGCAGGAGCGAACGATCATTGATGGCCTCCAGATTCAAGAGTTCGGCGTCATTCAGGTGACTGTGGGAACGATGCATCTGTCATGGCGGGATGGCGACTATAATTATTACTTTTATCCGGATATGGTGGAACTGCGTACGGCGGATGAAAAATTTTTGATTAAGCTTTTTTTCTCACGGAATTTCCCCCAGCAAACTCAGGCGCAGTTTGTGGGTCTGGAGGAATTGCCTCAGGTTATATATGTCCATCCTGAGCTTATGAAAACGGAACAAGAGAGACAACGAGATGAATGATGGAGATGAATGATACTTTTGCCCTGAATGATACTTTTGCCCTGAATGATACTTTTGCCCTGAATGATACTTTTGCCATGAATGATACTTTTGCCCTGAAAAAGGAGAAGTTCTGTGAGTGAGAAAACGGTTATCAGGAGTCAAGAGGATGTTCTTCATGAAGTTCGCAAGAATAATGTGAAATTTGTCAGATTGCAATTTACGGATATCTTGGGAGCTATTAAGAATGTCACCATTCCCTTGGATCAATTGACAAAGGCCATGAATGGGGAGATGATGTTCGACGGGTCTTCTATTGAAGGGTTTGTGCGGGTTGAAGAATCAGACATGTATCTAAGACCTGATCTCAGCTCTTTTCTGATCTACCCTTGGCTGGCCAACGGGGGGGGGTCCGAGGCCCGCCTGATGTGCGATGTGTATCATCATGATGGGACGCCTTTTTTGGGCTGCCCCCGCAACATATTGCGCCGGGTGCTGGACGAGGCGAAGGAGATGGGCTATACCTTGTATGTAGGACCGGAACTGGAGTTCTTTTTGTTTCAGATTGATGAAAAGGGCCGGCCAACAACGATCACTCAGGATAAGGCCGGATATTTTGATATGGCGCCTGTGGACAAGGGGGAGGAAGCCCGCCACGATATTGTGGTCAATTTACAGAAGATGGGATTTGAGGTTGAGGCTTCCCACCATGAAACGGCTCCGGGCCAGCATGAGATTGATTTTAAGTATGATGATGCTTTGGCGATGGCCGATAAAATGATTACGTTCCGTTTTGTGGTGCGTTCGATTGCTCAGCAGCATGGTTTGCACGCGACTTTTATGGCCAAGCCTATTGCCGGGATCAGCGGTTCGGGGATGCATGTCAATCAATCTCTGGTGCAAGGGGATCGCAATATGTTTATCTGCCCGAATGATCCCCGGGCGCTTTCGGAGTTGGCTCTTCACTATGTTGCGGGGGTTCTGGCTCATGCCAAAGCGTTTACCGCGGTGACGAATCCCACAGTCAATTCGTACAAGCGCTTGGTTCCCGGATATGAAGCGCCTTGCTATATTGCGTGGTCTGAACGCAATAGAAGCCCGCTCATCCGCATTCCGTCTAAACGGGGGATGTCCACACGTATAGAAATCCGCAGTGCGGATCCGTCCTGTAATCCCTATCTGGCCCTAGCGGTTCAGCTCAAGGCGGGGTTGGATGGGATCACGAAAGGGATGACGCCGCCGGATCCGGTGGATGCGAATATTTTTGACTTGACGGATGAGGAGCTTAGGGATCTGAGGATTGAGGCGCTGCCGGGGGATTTGCGTGAGGCGCTGGTGGAGTTGTCTAAGGATGATGTCATAAAAGAGGCTTTGGGGCCCCATATTTATTCTCGTTTTGTGGCGGCGAAGACTCAGGAGTATCATGATTTTCATAGGTCGGTTCATGAGTGGGAGATCAAGCGATATTTGGCGACGTATTGATGAAACACCCTTTTTTTGTGTCTCCAAACAATCACAAGGCCTATCGGGTGATTTCCCGGTTCTGCAGAGAAAAAGCGCCGCCTGTGACGCTGATTTGTGGTACGCAAGGGTCGGGGAAGACGGCGCTGCTGTCTATGCTGCAGGCTGACCTGGAGGAAAAACAGGAGAAGTGTTTGCTGATTGATGCGTCGGATTTTTCGTGCCGGTATGCGTATGCGGCTCAAAAAAACTTTCTGTCGTCCTTTCGGCGCAATATGCGCTCAGGGTCTCTTCTGCTATGCGATAATCTTGACCGGATTTGCGGCAAAGAGAAGTCTTTGGAGGAAATGTTCTTTACGTGTGAGGAGATTTGGCTTAAGGGGGGTCATGTTGTGGCCACGCTGGGCAGGGAGAGTTCGGTGTTGGATGGATTTGGGCCGCGTCTGGCTTCGCGCCTGAGCTTGGGGTTTTGTGTCCATATTGAAAAGCCGCTCCAGGAGGAGATTGGAGCTTTTTTAGCGTGGCGCGGAATGGCTGGGGAACAAGGAGATTGGAGCGAAAAGGATGTGGCATTTTTCCGGGGGTGGCACTTTGGGCAAATCGTGCGCTATCTTGAGCACCGATCCGGGAAGGGCAGTTCTGAGCAAGAGGATTTGATTCTGGGAAACTTTCAGGAGATTGCGGAGAATATGATGGCCATATCTCACCGGTATTTTCATATTGGGGAGGATCAATTGCGGGGATCGTCCCGGAGTGAGAAGGTCGTTCGTCTGCGGACAATTCAGTATTATTTCCTCCGGTCACAAGGGTATACCCAGCGCGAAATCGCGGCGTATTACAGGCAGAGCAGAGTGTCAGTGGCGCGGAGGTGTGAGGTGATGAAAGGGAATTGGCATGATTTTGAGGAGGAGTATGAGTTTTTTCGGAGCAAGCTTGCAAGAAATTATCTGGATCTTAACGGATCTAATTGAACGGGCAGAATATAACGGTCGACGGATAAAAGGTCTATTGTAATATCAAAATACTTTCTGTTTTTCATCCCTGTGCCGGCGGAGAAGGTCTTGTCAATAAAGGTATTATTGGAATCGTACGAAGTGTCCATAATAAGCCATCTGCCGTCTATATAGACCTCATTCCATACGTGATTGCCTTTGTTGCCGGCAATCAGGTCTTGAGTCCAGACTTCCTGAGCAGAGGCGTCCAAGACATATCCTGTTACTAATTTTGCCGGAATATCGACGGCGCGGAACAGGGCGGCGGTAAGGGAGGCATAATCTATGCAAACTCCTGTTCTGGAAGTTAATGTTTCCAGAGCTGATTTGTTGTTGTATATACCGTTATAAAACTCGTCATAATCGTACCAGATGTTTTGAGATACCCAGTCATGGATGGCCTTGGCCTTGTCGTAATCGGAAAATGTCCCTGATGTAATCGTCCGGGCATGGTCAATAAGAGCCGGATGATCGCTTTCTATTTTGAGTGAGGGTTTTAAATAACGGGCCAATGTATCTGTGTCATTTTGATTGGCGGAGAAAACTTCCTGATTCTTGGGTAATGTGAGCGGCTCAACAAATTCGATGGAGGAATCATGCACAGTGATGCGTAAGGATTGTCCGTTGACATAGCCTATATAGGATGCGTATTTTTGGGATGCGCAATAGATTTCAACAGTATACGAACCGTTAGGAACATCTTGCAAATCGAATTTTACATCATAGGCTTCTTGCCGTGCGTTTTTGCTTTTTTTAACGGAGAATGTGTCTGGACTCCCAACCAGCTTTACGATCACATAGTTAGAATTTTCTGAATTGGGCAAGCTGCGGAGGAGAAGGGTCTTCCCTCGCAAAACTACAGTTGTCTTTTCCTCGGGATTGTGAGAAAAAGGGAATGTGGTTTCGGGCAAATCTGTTAATTCATGGGAAGAATTAACAGAGAGGTCATAAAGGTCATAAAGACCATAAAGACCGAGTGAAATACTTACTGCAATTAAAGAAAATAATAAGATGCGTTTGGTCATGGGTTCTGTCCTCCTGACGAAGCTCGTGCGAAATCACGGCGTATGAATCCATTCATACGTTATGTGGATTTTAAAGAAAGCTTATTTCTTGATAGTGTAAGTATATGATGAATCCGCCTATTTTTCAACCATAAATTAATGTTAATTAAACCTTTGTTTTCTTTGTCTTCATTTAACTCTCTGGTCAATTCTGGCCCATAATACCCAGAAGGGTATTGAGAATTTCCCCCGCCTGTTTTCTTGTGGATAACCCTGCAGGGTCAAATATATCGTTAGGCTTGGCCTGGATAATTTTTAAGTGAGTAACACGCGCGACATCATCTATAAACAATTCATTTATACTCTCAAAATCTTTAAAAACAACGCTTAAATCTGCCGGTTCAAGGTGTGTTGGTGATGTTATATGTCCCACGGCCGCGGCTATAATCGCAGCCATTTCTTCGCGGGTAATCGCGATATAAGGTTTAAATTCGCTGGCCTGGAACTTTACAAGAAGTCCAGTTTTCTTTGCGCTCATAACAGCCGGATAATAGGGGGCATCCTCAGAAACATCTTCATAGGGCGTGACTGTTTCAGAGGGCGTGACTGTTTCAGAGAGTGTATCATTTCCTGTTTCCGGCTTAATACCTTGAACAATCATTCGGACAAATTCTTCTCTGGTCACATATCTGCGGCGGGCATTCAAGAAATAACCAAGCGCACCCGCAGCAATGAGAGGAAGAAGGATGCCTAAAGCAGTGAGCCAACGGGCTATGGAGGGTTTATTTTCCTCATAGACCCATTCATTATCTTGGTTTTTGCTCCATAAACCCGCCAGTGCGCCATCCGGATCAACGACTTCAAAGGAACCGTCTTCTTGGGGAATGAGCTGAGGAGTATTAGGATTTCCATAATACCTCCACCCCTCGTCACTCCCAATCCACTGCCCTATCACCTCTCCGTTGGATCCTGTCACGGTTATGGTATTCTTTGTTTCTTCGAGCACAAAACCTGGAGGATACTCAATGGGGGGATTCGTAACAGGGTTTCCTGCGCCAACAACAACTAAGGACTCTCCTGGGCTTCCTGGCGGCTCTCCTGGGCTCCCTGATGGCTCTCCTGGGTTTCCGGGTTCTTCCTCGGGAACTAAAACAATATTCTCAGCATTCATTGGATCCATATAGTAGGCGCCATAGTAGGATTCCAATTGTCCGGCAGCAAAGTCGTTGTACCCAATATCCGGCCTTGCCTCATTAAAGCTCAGGGGGGCGCTGCCGCTTGATATCCAGCTTTGGAACGGCTGAGGGAGCGGCAGGCCGCCTTGAGCAGCCCAGTCCATATATGCGGCCTCAACCACGCCCCAATTAATTTTTTGGCCTTCGTAGAGTTTTTGCCAATGAATGGAGGTTTTTCTGATGACACCCTCCGTATCAAAATAATAGCCGATGAATCCGACATCTACAACTTTGCTATATCCCGGATCCATATAATAAGCGCCATAGTATGATTCCAGTTGTCCCGCAGTAAAATCGGCATACCCAATTGCGGGCCTTGATCCACTAAAACTCAAAGAAATCGCGCCGCTTGTTACCCAGCCTTTAGACGGATTGGGGAGAGGTAACCCGCCTTGAGCAATCCAGTCTGCATATGCGGATTCAACTGCGCCCCAATCAATCATTTCGCCTTCATAAAGGTTTTGCCAATAAAAAGAATAATTCATGACAGCGCCGTTGTGCAGATAATACCCGATGAAGCCGACTGCGACATTTACAACTACAGGGGTTTCCTCTGCCGGCGATGTTCCTTCTGCCGGAGGCGCCCCCTGATGGAACTCGTCGCCTTGGTTATTGTTTATGTTCTGATTGCCTTGATTGCCTTGATTGTTCTGATTGCCTTGATTGCCTTGATTGCCTTGATTGTTCTGATTATTCTCATTGCCCTGATGGTCGTTATTGTCTCCGGGAGTGCCTTGCTCCCCCTGATTATCGCTTCCTTGGCTATCGCTGCCTTGACTATCGCTGCCTTGACTATCGCTTCCTTGGCTATCGCTGCCTTGACTATCGCTTCCTTGGCTATCGCCGCCTTGGCTATCGCCGTCTTCATTGGCGAATAGTGTTGCGGGGATCATACTTAGAACCAAAACGATAACAGTCACAATGGCAATGATCTTTCTCGTGTTATATTTCTTAATTTTCATACCTTGCTCCTTGAGGAATCTGTGAGGCGCGATTGTTCTAGTATTTCCGAGAAATAAAATAATATGATCATCAACTTCATTAATAATATATAAAATCAAATAAATAATTAAAGCATCTGCAGACAAAGTATGTCGTGCCGCAGATGCTTTTTATAAACGGTATTATTCTCTTACAGGCTCTAAAGCCGCCAACTTTTTTCGCAGACTTGATTGCCAACGGTGCATGATGTCTTGCAGGCGGACTGACAGGATGTCTGGCATTGCCCACATCCGTCTTGAGCATCGATTTTGTTAAGAGTTCCTCTAATAACAGTTTGGATATGTTGTGATTCGGGACTTTTTTTGGAGACACGCAAACGCTGGGGCATATTTTGTTTCCTCCAATGTTTTTATGGAGCGGAAGACGGGATTCGAACCCGCGACCCTCGGCTTGGGAAGCCAATGCTCTACCACTGAGCCACTTCCGCGTAACTCTTGCTAGAATGCCGGATATAGTTTATTATAAAGGGCGTTGGGGACGAAGTCAAATTTTTTAAAAAGGATGACCAAGAGTGTGAGGGTTTTAGCTTTTGACTACGGGACACGCTCTATGGGTGTTGCCGTAAGTGATGAGTTGGGAGTGACAGCGCAGGGTGTCAAAGTTATTCGGCATGGGCCGCACTGGTGGGAAGAAATTGCCGAATTGATGGAGATGTACTCGCCGGAGTGTATTGTGGTGGGGCTTCCCCGCAATATGGACGGAAGCTGCGGGCCCAGCGCCGAAAAAGCCAAAGGGTTTGCGCGGGAGCTGGAGAAACGGTTCCATCGTATGGTGGTTTTTTGGGATGAAAGGCTCAGCACGGTGGGCGCCGGGCGCGTTCTTCTTGAGGCGGACCTCTCCCGGCGCAAACGCAAAAAGGTTATTGATAAAATGGCCGCGGTTTTTATTCTGGAGGGGTATTTGGCCCGGCAGTATAATAGGAGATCCTAACTCGCTTTTTGAATACGGAATACTGAATACTGGCGGGCGAAGCCCGCCTTAGCGAAGCCCGTCTTGGATTTGACAATGAAGCATCTGAAGGGTACAATGACACTGTCAATATGATTTGTGAGGTGTATAATTATGAGTTCAGATAACGAAAAGTGTGCATGTGATGAAATGGAGTTGGAGGTTATTTCTCTCACGGACGATAATGGCGATGAGCAGGAATTTATAGTTTTGGAAAGTTTTGAAATGGAGGGTTCGACTTATTATGTCTTGCTTCCTCCGGATGAAGATGAGGAAGCAGTTATCCTGAAACTTGTTCTTGATGAGAATGAAGAGGAAAGCCTTGTGGACATTGAAGATGATGAGGAATGGGCAAAAGCGGAGGCTCTATGGAATTCGCTGTTGGACGAATACTCAAACGAGGAAGATCTTATAGATAACGAGGAAGATCTTATAGAGGATGAGGAAAAACTTACCGGTCACGAGGAGTGAGGGTTGAATCTCTATTAATGCCAAAAAGAGGAGCTTGCAGAAGGAGAGAATTCATGTCAAAATGAAATAAAGGATGAAGAACATAAAGTCTATAAAATAATCCCCAAAGATAGAAGAGGGTGTTTTATGAACAAGAATAAAGGCAGAAAAAAGATCAGGAAAAAAGCCAGGAGAAGAAGTGGGTTTTCTACTGCAGCTTCGTTTTTTGCTGTTGTCATTCTTTTGGCGTTTGTTTCGGCATGTGTTGTGGCGGTATTTATGATCAGTCCGATAGATTGGGCAGGGACAGGAACGGATGTGGTTATTGAAGTCAAAGAAGGGATGCTGGCGCGTGATGTGGGGCAGGAGCTGGAGGATCAAGGCCTGATTCGTCATAGATTGGTTTTTGACTTGCTCAGCCGTTTCTATAAAGGGGAGACACATTTGGATATTGGATCTTACAATTTGTCTCCGAATATGAATGCCCGGGAGATTGTGGACTCTTTGATGGAAGGGCCGAATGTCGATACGACGGTTACCGTGTCTATTCCGGAAGGATATACGGTTGATAAAATTATTGATAAATTGGTAGAAGCTGGATTTGGAAGTCCTGTGGAATTTCATCAGGCCTCAGAAATGGTGAGCACACAGGAGTTTGCTTTTTTGAAGGGGATTCCTGAAAAAAACAGTGATGAGGGAAATCGCTTGGAGGGATTTCTGTTTCCGGACACGTATATTTTGGAGCAGCAGATGACGGCGTCTGAAATTCTTGAGCTGTTCTTGAAGAGGTTTGAGCAAGAAGTGACAGATGTTGTGAAGGAGAGGCTGGCAGAGAAGGAGGATATGGATGTTTATAAGTGGGTGATCAAAGCGTCCATTATTGAAAGAGAAGTGGT
Organism: Peptococcaceae bacterium; assembly: GCA_009782825.1. Taxonomy (GTDB): domain Bacteria; phylum Bacillota; class Desulfitobacteriia; order Desulfitobacteriales; family Syntrophobotulaceae; genus WRJI01. The sequence goes on along the minus strand of WRII01000039.1, from coordinate 13,242 downwards.
CAAAGAGGATGAACGCGCGACTGTGGCCGGTGTTTTTGAAAATCGCTTAAAAATAGGGATGAAGCTGCAATCCTGTGCGACGGTGCAGTTTATTCTAAAGGAGAACAAACCGGTTCTTTCGGATAAGGATACTCAGATAGAATCGCTGTATAATACGTATCTTTATGAGGGGCTGCCGGTGGGGCCTATTGCGTGTCCGGGGAAAAAGTCTCTGGAGGCTGCCTTGAATCCGGAGGAGAATGACTACTTGTATTTTGTAGCGAAGCCTGATCAGTATCATGCTTTTGCGAAGACGAACGAGGAGCATGAGCAAAATAAAAGGAAATATATGGGTAATTCTTGAGAAATAAGGCACAAGGAAAGGGTTGTCATGCCTAAAGCATTGACTCCCATGCTGAAGCAATATTATGAGATCAAGGCTCAGGTTTGTGGAGCGATCTTGTTCTTCCGGCTGGGGGATTTTTATGAGATGTTTGGAGAGGACGCGGAAACGGCGGCGCCTGTTCTGGGGATTGTCCTGACTTCCCGGGAAGCGGGGAAAGGAACGCGTATTCCTATGTGTGGGGTACCCTATCATGCTTTGGAGGGGTATTTGACAAAAATGGTGAACGCGGGGTTCCGTGTGGCCATTTGCGAACAGGTGGAGGATCCGGCGGCGGCTAAGGGGATTGTTAAGCGGGAGATTGTGCGTATTGTCACCCGGGGGACTTTGATGGAAGGCGGCGCCGAAGGGGCGGGAGCTGAAGCGGGGACGCGGCAGTCGTTTTTGGCGTGTGTTTTTGGGAATAACAAGGAGTGGGGGCTGGCTTATGCTGATCTGACCACGGGAATGTTGGCGATTTTTCAGACGCCTTTTTTGCCGCACCTTCAGGCTGAGCTGAGCCGTGTGGATCCGGTTGAACTGATCGTTTCCGAGGAGTCGACGCAGTCTCCTTTGGAGTCGCTGACGTCGCCTTGGCTTGTGACGTATCAGGATAAGTCTTGGTTTCGGGAGGAGGCGGGTCTGCTGGAGCGGTTTTCTGCCCAGAGTGATATGCTGAACCGGTATCCAACGGCCTTGCGGGCGGCTGGGGCTCTGTGGAAGTATATCACTGTCTGTTTGCCTCAGAGCGGGCAGGAACATTTTATTGAGATTACTTTAAATCAGGCGGCGCGGCATATGATGCTGGATCGCTGGACGCGGCGCAATCTGGAGCTTGTGGAGACGCTGCGGGAGGGTGGCGGCAAGGGGACTGGCGATCAGGGAACTCTTTTTGAGGTGCTTAATTTTACGAATACGGCTTCAGGGGGGCGTCTGCTCAGGTACTGGGTCGGGTCGCCTCTGGTGGAACGGCAGGAGATTGAACAGAGGCTGGATGTGGTAGAGGCTTTTGTGAGGCATTCTTTTCTGCGACAGGATATGACAGCTCTGCTGCGTCAGGTGTATGATATGGAACGGCTGCTGGGCCGGCTGTCTTATGGTAAGGGGTCGGCCAGGGAGTTGCTGATGTTGGGGAAAACTTTGGGGGTGTTTCCGGATGTGTGCTGCGTGTTGGAGAAATGTGCTGAGAAATGCTTTGCGGTTTTCCGGAGCGGGTTGGATAAGTTGGCTGATTTGGGGGAGGAATTGTGCAAAGCGCTGGATCCGGGCGCCCCGGTTTCTGTGAAAGAGGGACAGATGGTTAAGCCTGGGTATTTGGCTCGGGTGGATGAATTGCGGGCCTTGTCGGAGGGGGGCAAGGAGTTCCTGGTTCGGCTGGAAAATCGGGAACGGGAACGGACGGGTATTCGCTCTTTGAAGGTCGGATATAACAGGGTTTTTGGATATTATCTGGAGATCAGCAATGCCAATAAACATCTGGTACCGGGGGAGTATGAGCGTAAGCAGACGCTGGTTAATGCGGAACGGTATATTACGCCGGAACTGAAGGAGTATGAGGCGAAGATTTTGACGGCCCAGGATGAGCTGTATGAGCTGGAGTATGAGATTTTTTCGGATTTGAGGGCGGAGGCGCTTCGGCGGGCGCCGGAGATTATCCGGGCGGCTCATGTTTTGGCTGAGATAGATGGATTTGTGGCGCTGGCTGAGGCGGCTGCGCGTTATCATTATGTGCGTCCGGGCTTGCGCGGGGATGGGGTGATTCGGATTCGTGACGGCCGTCATCCTGTGGTGGAGCATATGAGGTTTCGGGAAGGACATGGGACGTCTCAGACGGAGGCTCAGGGGTTTATTCCTAATGACACGGATCTGTCCTTGGAGAGGTCTTTTGCGCTGATTACGGGGCCGAATATGGCCGGAAAATCTACATATATGCGCCAGGTGGCTCTGATCTCTCTGATGGCCCAGATGGGGAGCTTTGTGCCGGCGCAGGAGGCGTCGCTGTCTTTGGTGGATGGGATTTTTACCCGTATTGGCGCGTCGGATGATGTGGCTGGGGGGCAGAGTACGTTTTTGGTGGAGATGACGGAGGTGGCGTCGATTTTGCGGCATGCGACCTCGGAGAGTTTGCTGATTTTTGATGAGGTGGGGCGCGGCACGTCGACTTTTGACGGGCTGAGCCTGGCGTGGGCGATTGCGGAGCATATTGTTGAGAATCCGGAGTTGGGCAGCAAGACGCTTTTTGCCACGCACTATCATCAGATGACGGCTTTGGAGGAGACTCATCCGGCTGTGTTTAACTTGCATGTGGCGGTGCGGGAGCGGGGTCAGGATATTGTTTTCCTGCATAAAATTCTGCCGGGGTGCGCTGAGGGCAGCTATGGGCTTTATGTGGCTAAGATTGCGGGGATTGCGCCGGAGATTCTGAGGCGGGCGAAGGCGCTGCTGGGGGAATTGGAGAAGGGACGTTTCGGGGCCGGGGCGGAAAAGGGCCGCGCCGGGGGAGGCCATATGGGTACTGCGAGGGAGAAAGAGGAAGACCATCCGGTACTCAGGGAACTCCTTGAGGTGAATCTCGATGGGATGACGCCTCTGCAAGCGATGAACTATTTATATGAGGTGGTTCAACGGGTGAAATCAGGGGGAGTACCTCCTCGGTCTCTAATAGGATAAGGGGCTGTCAAGCTGTTGATTTTTTTGATAAATCCGTCTATAGTATAATCGTGGTTTAAAAATAGACAGTGGGGAAGGGCCATGTATATCAAACGGCATATTGAAAATGTGTTAAGATCAGCGATCAATGAAAAAGGCGCCCTTTGCGTAACAGGCGCAAGGCAAGTCGGAAAATCCACCGTATTGAAAACCTTGTTTACAGAACATAGAGAAGTGACATTGGATGAGAACAGAGTGCTTAGGCTCGCGTTAGAACGGCCGGAGGAATTTTTCGTCCAATTCGAACCTCCTGTCTTTGTTGATGAGATTCAATATGCCCCTTCACTTTTTTCGTATGTCAAGATTCACATTGATAAGACAGGAGCGAAAGGCGCGTTCGTGCTGTCCGGATCCCAACGTTACGAAATGATGACGAATATGACTGAGAGCCTGGCGGGGCGGATCACCCTCATTGATCTTTATGGGCTTTCTATGCGTGAAATTCTCGGCGATGATTTTTGCGAGGCATTTATGCCGACACAAGAGTATCTAAAAAAACGGGAGCATATGAAAAAGCGCGATCTCAAACCGCTCCAATACAAGGAGGTGTGGCAGAACATTTGGCGTGGTTTTTTCCCTGAAATCGTGGAAAGCGGCACAGACTGGTCGCGGTTTTATTCAAGCTATGTTCGAACCTATCTGGACCGTGATGTTTCAAAGCTCGGCCAAGTCGGCAACTTACTGCAATTCGAGAAATTCATGATCGCCATGGCGGCAAGAACAGGACAGCTGCTCAACATTGCTGATGTGGCGAAGGACACAGGCATCAGCCAGAAAACCGCTGAAAAATGGCTTTCAGTTTTAGTGGCGTCAAACATTGTGTATGTTTTGAAACCATACCACAACAATGTTCTGCAAAGGCTCATAAAAACCCCAAAAGCTTATTTTCTGGACACAGGTCTTGCAAGCTATTTGATCGGCTGGGATAATGCGCAGGTTCTGCAAAACGGAGCCATGTCGGGGGCGATCTTTGAAACCTTTGTCATCGGCGAAATTATCAAGTCATGGGCGAATTCAAACGGTGTAACTCCCCATATGAACCTCTATTTTTTTCGTGACAAAGATGGTAATGAGATTGACTTGCTTATCAAACGCAACGGCGCCCTTTATCCTATTGAAATCAAGAAACACACAAACTGCGACAAGGACGATATAGCCGCATTCAGGCAGCTTGACAAAATCCCTGATATGAAACGGGGCGAGGGTTGTGTTGTTTGTATGGCTGAGGATGTATTTCCTATAACAGCAACTGACAGGGCCGTTGGCGTGTGCTACCTGTAAAAGCCGATGATCTGAGGCTTTTGTTACAGACACGAAAGTCAATAAAAAACAACAAAATCCAATACTGACCACTAACCACTGATCACTGACCACTTGCGGGCAAAGCCCGCATTAGTACATATCAAAAAAGAAGGCGGAAAGCTTGGGCAAAAAACTCAAACAGTCAGCCTGGGCAACACCTTCAGCGGCTAACGCTTCAGCGTCGCTGTACCCGCAAATCCATCGCATGAGCTGGTCGCGGGTTAGGCTGACATCCCAGGGGGTTTCTGTAGGGGACAGGGTAACGATTCCGGCGGCCACAGTAACCTGCCAGCGGGTAGTGTCATCATGTATATGCAAGACTCTATGTAAAGGGCGGGAGGCGTGGGAGAGAGAGGGTGCATACATACCTGTAGCCAAAGCGGGGATATCAAGGCCTCTAAGCATTAGAAAGGGGTTCCGTGTCAGTGTGCAGGATGACTTTGGCTCACAGGACGATTCCTGCGGAAACGGCCACTGCCGGGCGTCATCACCCGCGAGGGCAAATTCGACCTGGGATGCGGCAAAGGATTGGGATAGAGAAGCCAGCAGAGAGCACCCAGCCAAGTGATTCGTATAGGAGAATTCAGAAAGCCGCAAGATTTTTGCAGAGGAATTGTTGAGAGTGTTTGGATTGCTTGGATTGTTTGGAGTGTTTGCGGGATCCACAAAGGCGTACGCATTATTATTCACAATACAGAAACCGCCGCCTGTTTGGAGATCGGCAAACCGCCGTGCTAACAAGGAGGCATCGCGCAAGGCGAAAAATCCCATGTGCTGTGTGTGCCGACGGTTGATCAGAGCCAGTCGGGCAAAATCAGGTTCCGTGTCGACAAAACCGCAAGGCTCATAGGTTGAGAAGGCTGCTGCCGGGAGACGGACAGACAGCTGCTCAGAGACCACAGAATAACCAAGTTTGTGATAAAAGCCGAAATCAAAGGGATGCAGACACGCAGCCGGACATGTTCGCGCCAAGTCATGGTGGACATTCTCCAAAAGTTTGCGCATTATGCCGCGGCGCCTAGCGTCAGGATGGGTCGCAACCCCTAAAATAAGGGGAGCGGGAATGGTTTTACCACGGCATACCAAGGTATAGGGCATAGCATACACGACGGCCAGAAGCTTGTCCTTTTCCCGGGCAGACCAGCACCACAAATGGGAAAATTGAGCGGCAAAAAACCAATCCTTAAAGGCGCTGGTATCATCAGGAAAAGCAAGAGACCACAGTTCCCGGGCCTGATCAGCTGGCAGGTGACCCTTATCTATTATTAATTCAGTGGGCCAGTCTGGCTTTGTATTTCTCAATTAAAAACTCCGGATGATAGGAAAGCTTTGCTTTGCGCAGGCCTTCAATGCCCAGGTCTTCTTCCCGGTTAATATATGTTAAATGGGCAAAGTTGTTTTGTATAAAGAGTTGGTTGATCAGAGGGTAGAGACCGGGGATCTGAGCATTGGCTTTTTCCATGTGGATGATGGCTGTGTCAGGAGAGATCTGGGTTCCCAAGGTGAAAGCCTGAATATTGCCGTCGATGCGAATCACAGCTCCTTGCAGATTCAATCGGTCAGCATAAAGCAGGCAGCGCCGGACAGCTTCATGATCACGGTCTATCATCCTGTGGGTTTCGCTGCTGTTTTTGCTCTGGCGCCAGAGTTTATTGAGATGCATGCAGTCTTCGGCATGGCGAGAGGCGTCGTAGGGTTCATATTCGTAACTGTATAAGGAATGAAATTTGTTGATATGATTACGTTTGCTATGGTATTTATTGCCGCGCAATGTGGCGAGTTTTTCTGCTGAGTAGACGTAGTCGTCGCAATCGCGTTCGCGGGTGAAAATGAATCGTCCGGGCATGATATTTTCCATGCGCTCTTTAATTTCCGGCGTGATGCCACGCATGACCAATCTCTTACCCCGCATGGAGAAATATTCCATGGCCAGCCCGAGAGCTTTGCGGTAGGAATGCATAGGGGAAGCAGGCAGGGGCGGCATCAGGAATTCATCATCCCTATAGCAATCAAAGCGAATGAGGAGAATGCCGTCGACAATGGCATAAGAGGTTTGGCAGACGGGCTGCCACATGAACAAGGTGCTGAAATGACACTCTGAATTGCGTAAGGCCCAAGGAGTATGCCAAGCTTCAATTTCTTTTTGTGCGGCTAATGTGATTTCCTGAAACGGGATGTCTTCAAGTTGAAGAGCGTACATAAAAACCTCCGTATTTTTTGATGGCAATGGGATGATTGGATCCTATTCATCGTATCATGAAAAGGTTCATATGGCAACCTATAAGAAATTAATGGAAGTCACTCTTTCATTTTCGATGCAATTTTATGAAGGCTTTGCCGGTGTCTTCTCTGTAACTATAGTAATCTTCCATGGTGTAATAACGTGAGCAAAGATTCTTCATGTTGTGAATATGGGTGTCAAGGAAATTTTGGACTGTCCGTTTGGGTGTTCCATCAGGGAAAATGAAATAGACCATTGACAGATTGTAGGTGTACAGCTGTTTGATTTTTGCTGAGAAGTCTTGTTGATTGAAAACATTGCCTTCAACCTTAACGCTAAATAACGTATCGAAGGTTTTGTCATAGGACGTGCAGGCAGGTACGTCATAGCTCACTTGGACAAGGCTGCTGGACAAGGTAGCCGGCTTAATGGTGTGAGTTTTCTGGATAACTTGATCTGTCGTGTTGAAAAAGGGGTAATCAATAATCCGCTTTTCGTTAAGGATGGAAGTGGATTGGGTCACATCAACGTTATAGTAATTTCCGTCTATACTGATGATATTCCATACATGCCCCACGCCTTCCAGGGTTCCGTGTTGTATCATGCATTCTATCCCTGTGGAATTCATCAACAGCAAAAACAATTTTGAGAACCCTGTGCATACAGTAGATTTTTCGATGGCAGCCCCGTAGGCGCTTTGCATGATCGGTCGTTTGACGCTGCCTGAGAGAACTTGGTCGGCTAAATCATCATCATATCTGACGTTTTCTGCAATATGGTTATAAATTTTTATTTCTTTGGAAAGGACATCATCATTAGGAGAGAGAAGGCCGAGAAGTTCATTGATCTTTTTATTAAATTCTTCACGGATTTGGGTCAATTTCGTGTTGGAAACCTTAGTGTCAAGCTCATCTGAATCTTCATTGTACTGATCAATATCATTTTTATCTGTGTAGCGCAGTAAGGCGCCCAGGCACAAATCCCTCTTATCGTTATGGAAATATTTTTCTATTTGAGGGTATAGCCAAAAGGATTCAGGATGATCATCAATATAGTAATAAAAGATGCGGAATAAATCGTTGGGGGGCACGGGGGTTTCTCGCAGATCAAGAAAACGATGGTAGTTTATGGACGCGGTATGGATTTTGTCATAGACTGCCTTTTCATCAGGGGTTAAGGATCTGTAGCCATGTTTGTGAGTATAGCTGATGGGTGAAAAATCTTCTGATATTTGTACGCGGGGCTGTTCTGCAGGATTTTGATCACGAGCCAGATCGTTTAAATAGCTGTTTAGGGGGTCGAGGTTGTCTACAAATGTTTTTACGGTATCCCCGATTGTTGCGCAGGAAGACAAGGAGAAGGCCAATAAGACGCTGATGAATAGAGATAGAAGTCTTGTGGACAGGAGTTTCTTTTTATCCATTGTTTCTCCTCCGTACTACTATGATACCCATGTGAATTTTAGCATAAAGTAAGGAGGGTTACAAGTGTATTTCATTTGGGTCAATTTGGGAATTTTCGGGGAATTTACGTGGGTTTTGGGCCAAGCTGCAAATTGGCCCTGAAGGCTTTTTTGTGGTATTCTCTTAGTGATTATGAAATTGGTTTTGGTGGCTCTTAACGCACGTTATACCCATACGAATTTGGCGATTCGCTGTTTGAGGGCGGCGCTCCGGCAAAGGGCGCCGGTGTCTTCCTGTGAGGTTCTTTGCCGTGAATACACACTGCAGGAGAGTGTGGAAAATATCGTTGGAGATATTTATCGGTGTTGTCCGGATGTGGTAGGGTTTTCGTGCTATATTTGGAATATCTCTCAGATGACGGCTGTGATCCGGCGGCTGCGCTTGGTGTGTCCTGAGGCGTCTTTTATCTGCGGCGGGCCGGAGGTTTCTTTTGGTGCGGAGGAGTTTCTGGCGGCTAATCCGGAGGTGGACTGGGTTGTGTCTGGGGAGGGTGAAGGGGTTTTAGCGGAGTTTGTGGTGTGTTGCTTGCGGGGGGAGGTTCCGCGCCGGCAGCGTGGATTGACAGGACGGGACACTCATGCGCAGGGGAAGGATATCGGCTGCAATGGGCACTGTGCGGCAGACACAGGTGTGGAGTCTTCATGGTGGGTGGATCCTTATAATTACGCGGAGTCAGGGGTGAACCATAACGTTGAGGAGGATTTTTCGAACCGATATGTCTATGTGGAGGCGTCCCGGGGATGTCCGTTTCAGTGTGCGTACTGTTTGTCGGCTGGGGAGACGGGGGTGCGGTATATGGATGTGGAGAGGCTGGCGGATGTTTTTGGGCGGCTAAGGCGGGATATCTTCAGCATGAGTGCGGGATTCCGATCCATATGGATCTGATCGCGGGGCTGCCTGGGGAGGATAAGGCGGCTGTTCTGGCGTCTGTTGACCGGGTGATGGAGGTGCGTCCGGGGCGCTTGCAGCTGGGGTTCTTAAAGATGCTTAAGGGGGCGCCTTTGGCTGAGGAGGGGGAGCGGTATGGGATTGTGGCGAGTCCGGATCCGCCCTATGAGGTTTTGAGAACGGGGGCTCTGAGCTATGAGGATCTTTTGGAGCTGCATCGCATTGAGGATATGCTGGAGAAATATTATAACGGGGGGGTCTTGCGCTATGGCCTGGAGGCTATGGTGGGGGAATTGGGGTCTTTTTCGGAGGTGTTTAGGCGGCTGGCTGGGTTTTGGCTGGCGAGGGGAGGGTTTGGGCGCCAATGGAGCCGCCGGGATTTGATGGATATGCTGCATCCTTTTTTGCTGGAAATTCTGGATGATGAGGCACGGGCGCGCTGTATTGAGGCGCTGCGTTTTGATTATTATTTGGCGGGGAACCCGGCTCAAAATCTGCCGGAGTGGCTGGCGGGTCCGGCGGAGGGGGCTGGTGATGGCTGTTATGTGCAGCAGGATAAGGAGGTCTGGCGCTGCCGTTTGCCGGGGGGACATATGGTGGATAGGAGACAGTGGGCGAGGAGGACTTCTGTCAGTTGTTTTGGTTTTGATGTGCCCCGGGAGTTTTTGAGCGGAGGGGGTTTGACGGAGAAGGTGCTGCCTGAAATGGGGGTGTCTGAGGAAGGAGGGTTTTGGTACTTGTTCTGTGCACGGGTGGGGGAAAAGGTGGAGGTTTTTGCGTGGAATTGATTACAGGGGAGGGGAAACCGGCTTGCAGAATAAATTTCTTGTTCTTATTAAAAAACACGAAAGCTACTTAAAAAGGATGGATCGGATTTTTAACAATATAGGCCGTGTCAAGGTGCTTCTTGTCTTATTCGTCGGTTTTATAGGGTATTTATTGTTTTCAAAACAATTTCCTTTGGAAATCATTCTTTTGTTCTCACTTACACTTATCGTCTTAGTAGGGCTATGGATTTATCATGCCAAGCTCGGAAACAAAATGGACTACTCAAAAGGAATGATCGCTATTTGCCAACAGCATATAGACAGAATTACCGGCAAATGGGCGGCCTTTCGGGACATAGGATCTGAATTTGTTGATGATGACCATGCTTATGCTTGCGATCTTGATGTTGTTGGAAAAAAATCATTGTTTCAATTTCTGAACACAACCCAGACATGGCACGGTCGCCAAGCCTTCGCAAAGGACTTATTGCGTCCTGCCTACAAACGTTCGGAATTGCAGAAAAGGCAGGAAGCCATTGCTGAATTAAGCACTGACATTGAATTCTCCGGCAAAATGCAGTACTATCTCTCAAAAACCGGTATGGAGTCTTCTGCAAAACTTAATGAAACGCTGCACAACAAAACAGAGTTTATAAAGAGTAAGGTGTTCAAAATCCTCCTGACCTATGTGCCCATGCTGACGTTACTGTTTATTATTGTGGGGTTGGCGCTCCAACTCACTACCTTGTATTTTCTGGGGGCGTTCATGGCGGGGATGCAAGCCATTGTATGGGGTTTAGGCGCTGCCAAAATCCAAAATTATTTAGGAATTATGACACAGCTGCCCCATAAATTAGATGCCTATGCTGAAGCCATAGATATTCTGACGAGCAAGAATTTCTCCTGTGAACCCCTGAAGCAGATCCAGAAAAAGTTAAACGAGGCGGCGCAGGCTATAAAGGACTTAAACAAAATAGCGAACAGAATAAGCATAAAACATAATTTTTTAATCTATTTCATTGTCAACATCTTCCTTCTGTGGGACTATGGATGCGTCTTTGCGTTTCAAGGGTGGAAACGCAAATATGCAGACAGGACTGAGGAATGGTTTTCTGCTATAGGTGAATTTGAGAGCCTGCTGTGTTTGTCCCATTTGCCAAATGTCTGCGATACTACGTGCCTGCCCACCCTAAACGAAAAAGGATGTTCCATGGAAGCCCAGGCACTGGGGCACCCTTTGCTGTTGAATGAGAGCAGGGTGAATAACGAATTTAATTTTAACGATACGATTCTTATTATTTCCGGCTCAAACATGTCGGGCAAAACCACGTTCTTGCGGACAGTGGGGGTGAATATAGTCCTGGCACGTTCCGGCGGCTTTGTGTGCGCCGAAAAAATGTGCGTATCCCTCTTTGATATTGTTACCTCAATGCGGATCACTGACGATTTGAATGAGGGGATTTCTACGTTTTATGCTGAGTTAAAACGAATCAAGAAAATCATAGATTTTGCAAAAGAACACGCGGGCATGATGTTTTTGATTGATGAAATATTTAAGGGGACTAATTCTGTAGACAGGCTGACTGGGGCAAAAACGGTCATTGAAAAACTCAATGATTTAGGGGCGGTTGGTCTTGTTTCAACTCATGACTTAGAGCTGTGCGAGCTGACAAGTTATTATAAGAGAATGAAAAATTATAGTTTTTCCGAACATTACGAGGAAGACAGAATATGCTTTCCCTACAAAATAAAGCAGGGAAAATCAAATACGACCAATGCGAAATATTTAATGAATATGGTTGGGATCTTTGATTAGTAACCGGGAAATTGGCAAAGAAAAGCACATAAAATATGTAACAATTTGCTGTGTGAGGTTTATATACAGACGGAACCCCAAAATTGATTATGAGTATGTGTCAAGACAAAAGGAGGCATTAAAATAAAATGGCAGTAGTAGAGGTTAAAGACAACCAAATAGTTATACGCATGCAAGGAATAAGGAGAAAAATCGGCACATTTAAAAGCGAATTTTCTGTGCCTTTAGACACGGTTAAAGGTGCGGCAGTCAGCACTGAAGCCTGGAAAAACACACCTAAACCTGGCCAAAAAGAATGGGGTACGGATTTATATGGATGGTATTTTGGTGGAACTTTTGTACAAAAAGGTAAGAGAATATTTTATGACCTTAAACGTAATGAGAAAGCAGTTATCATAGAACTAAAAGATGCAGGAGATCATCGGATCCTCACACCACATTTAAAACCTCCTAGTGATGACTTTTTTAAAATTATCATTGGCGTAGAGTCTCCGGATGAAACAGTTAAAATCATTGAAGACGCACTGCAACGTCAAGAATAAAACACACCCTTGCGTTGCTTTTTTCTCAATATAGCTGCATAGCTGCCTTTAACATGGATTCTCAGGCGGTTGTCTTCAACATGTTTTCTGATCTCCGACATAAGCCAACAAGTCTTTTCCCGCCAAAGCTTCGATCCGCCCGGCTTCGTCCAATCGCGTAAATTCCTCCGTTTTGCTCCACGCTTCAACACCCTTTGCCGCAGCGGACGCCAGTGTGCGGATGACGTTTGCCGCTGTGACGCTCAGGTCTTTGGTGTAAATACCAAAGCGGATATCAAAAAACTTTTCAAACCATTCCGCGCGATATGTGCCAAAAGCAGCGTATAGGCCGCAAAAATCGGCGATCAGCTCGTCGTGCAAATTGTTCCGCGATGACCCTAAAAAGCGCTTGGTGTAGTAATGGGCGCATTCATGGTGTTTGCGGATGATCATAGACTTTTCGAGCCACTCTGTTTCTGCAAGCCCCATCTCTGCCGCTTGGACGCCGCTGTACGGCTTGCCGGACAGAATGATAAACCGCAGCGTCTTACCAGATAAAAACTGTGCCCCCATCTTTTCGATGAGGGGTGGGATGTCTCTGCCCTTGTACACAATTTCACGCAGGAGTTTTTCAAAGTCGGCTACGCTGCCGGGGTACACGATGGGGATCACTCCGGCGGCGGACGCGAACAACTCAAGGCGAGGCGGCAGGGCACAGACCGCCTGTACCTTGTTCCACATGGCGGGCCATTGCGGCGACAGATCATCATCGCCGCCTATATTTCTGCGGGGTTGGAACGCGTTTCCTGTGTATGCGAGCAGCGCGTCCATGTCTCCATCCAACGCGCCCAGCGCGCATAAAGCGAGTTCCGGCTTCATTTCACTTTTCACTCCCTCTTATGTGCCAGAAAAGGTCTACTATATATTCCAGCTCCTTAAATACTTATAACATATGACATCTCCATACGCAAATTCCGGATCAATCTGAGGGTTTCAAGCAAACTTCTACCGCAAATTTATACCAATTTATACCAGAGTATACCAGAGTGTGAGCGGCTTGATAATCCCCTAAAAGGACACTATACTGTATAAAGAAGGCGAATAAGGGGCTGTAACTAAATAAGTTTGACATTAGGCCGCCGGATTTTTGTCGACAGGCAAGGCGAAAATCCGCAGGCAACCTGGAAGGTTTTC
>WRII01000038.1 GCA_009782825.1 Peptococcaceae bacterium | reverse complement strand
CCGCCCCGTGCGAGAGCTAGGGAAAGAGAGAGAAAAAAGAAAAAAAAAAAGAAAGGGGGGGGGGGGGGGGGTATTTACCGACAATATTCTAGAGGAGTTGGCATTATATTCAGGGAAACAGCATAATGCTACAAAAAATAATGTCCTCTCAGCAATTCCTTAGTAGCAGAAATTCACATATTGCAACAGCTGGAGTGATCACATGGAAGAAATGACAGATAGATCTGATGAAAACACTCAGAAAACCTTGAAATCCTTTGAGGCGTTTTACAACCAATTCTATGTTTCTGTGTATAGATTTTTTACAAAGCGTCTTGATTCTAAAGAACTGTGTGAGGACTTAACAAGTGATGTGTTCTATGCATGCTTCAAGAACTTCGACAGATACGATGCTTCCAAAGCCACAATGGCAACATGGATCTACAGCATAGCGAACAACAGGATCAAATATTACTATCGCAGTAAGAAAGATTATATATTGGCAGATGATGACGGTGTTTTTATGGACCTGCCGGATGATGATATAGACTTGGATGGCGCCGTTTTTCTGTCACAGATGAAAACACATTTAGCTGCAGCACTGGAGTCGGTAACAGAAAGAGAACGTTCAGTCATCATGCTTCGGTATTATTCGGACTTACCCACTGGTGAAATTGCAGACAAAATCGGAACAACCGCAGGCAATGTCAAAGTCATACTTACAAGGGCCCTGAAGAAACTTGCGAATTATTTTGAAGAAAACGGAATAAGGTGGGAATAACGAGACGGCCTATTTTCATATTTTCATTATTACTTAAATAAGGGAAAACTATGAAAAACAAAAAATAAAGGATTTTAATGTAATGCTTTGCTATCTGGTGCATATATACAAGTAGAGGACAAAATATTATGTAAAAAAAAGGGAGTTGATAAGACTCACATATTGAAGAGTGAGATTCTCACTTGATGAATTTATCTATCATAGACGGAGGCGCTCTTATGGAAAGCTTAGGTGTGGCGGCGAAGAAAATAGATACATTGCTTAGAGCGATCTCCGAAATGGATAAATTTGAATCGACCAATGATGCGTTATCGGCTGAGGAACTTGATGTGGTTAATGGTGGGGTTACAATGCCAGATTATAAGAGTTTTTTGCAGTATGTGCGTGAGCGCAGTGCGAGAGAAAGAACACGAGAAGAATAATTTAAGCTTCGTATGATTATGGACAAAGTGGGTTTCCCGATTTATTGAGTGAGTTAGGAATCAAAAGTAAAGTATAACACTTCACAAGGTGGAGTTTATATAAATAACGCCGCAAGGCGAAATTTTTAGGAGGGAAAAGTTATGTTAACTCAAGAAAGAAAGGACAAGCTATCTGAAATTCTCAGCGCTGACTTGGAACGCGCTAAAACCCTTTTGGAGCTTGAAGCAGCAGAGGCGCTATTGCAAATCAACGCACTCGGAAATGATTTTACACTGGATGAGATTCACGAGTATGGTCAAGCATTAAGAGCCACTGCACAAGGAGAATTAGACGCCAACACGCTTGACAATGTAGCGGGTGGGTTCCCGCCAGCTATTGTCGCGGCTGTAATTGGAGCTGGTGCTCTTTTGTTAAAAGGTGCTTGGGATGCGGGATATACCATGGGAAAGGATCGTGCAAACACTGAAAACAGAAGGAATGGGTATTAACTTATTGAAGTTGGGAGGAAAAGCAAATGGCATTAACACAGGAAAGAGCAGAAATTCTTACGGGAATTCTCACCGCTGACGAAGAACGCACCAAAAACTTATTTGCATTAAGTATGACGGAAGCCTTAATACAAATTAATGCGCTTGGCAACGATTTTACTTTGGAAGAGTTTGATGAGTATAACGAGGTGTTAAAGAAATGTGCCACTACACCGCAGGATGAATTAGATGCTGAGGCGCTTGATGATGCGTCAGGCGGTTTCTTTATACTAGGTGCCATAGCAGGTGGCCTTGTATTGGGAGGCGTCGGTGGTCTTGGATATGTGGCGGGTTATTGGGCCAACAAAATTTAAGTAAAAGCGATGAACCCCGACGTTCATAGTTAGCAATCACCATCTATAACATATCATCTGTCGAATGCGTTAATCCTCGAATTCGACGGATGTTTGTTTATAGGAATTGGAGGTGCAAAGGCTCATAGAAATCATCCAAGCATAACAAAACAAGGATGTTACAGTGAATCGAATGATCGCTCACAAAGCTGGATGCCTTAATTGGGCGTATCCGGATTGGGCAGATATCAAATACTTTGAGAGGAGAACTATTATGCCTACCTACGAAGAGAAAACGAGTGAAAAGAAAGTCGCAAAGAAAACATATATAATTTGTATTGCTATTGCACTAGTTGTTGCTGTTATAGCAACTGTTATTTCTCTAGTAATACTTGGTTTAGATGGGTCTGCTGAGTCACCATTAGATGAAATTGTGATTGGAATTTTGGCTGGGCTAGCATATTATGTAAGTTTTATGATCTTTCAAAGGAAATCCAAGAAGAAAGGTTGAAACAACCAGATATTCACTCACCATAAAAAGGCAGTAAACAGGTTGATGGAAGATTACTGCAGCCAGTTCAATAGCGGACGTTGCTCATGGATATGCCTTAGCTATCGAAGCCTTACAGATTTTGCATGCATGAAGACAATCTTCAAAAAAATTTAATTAATTTTACAATGAGGTGATAATAATGGCAACATATAAATATAAATATGGCGAAAATATAATTGAAATACAGAGCTGGGATCTTGGTGGTTGCGAGTTACGTGTAAATGGCCAAATAATAGATAAGCATAAAGGAATGCATTTTGGTGCAAGGACTCTTACTGGCAAACTGGACAGCGGTGAAGAAATACAAGCCAAACCAGGAGGTGCTTTCAAGGATCCAACTCTTTTTGTCAATAATAAATGGATTACCACTAGGATTTCATAGCTGACAGGTACCATAATGTCCTCGGGAAAAGGCAGGAGCAGCAAGGTTATGTCCCCTTCTTCTGATTCATAGTCGCAGCACTTGTAGGCGCTTTTGCAGCTGCTCTTGCAGTGACACTTGAGGAGTTTGGCGATGGCGGACAAGACTCAGGCCGGCCGGTGTTTCGTATAGAAATCTTACCAATGCCCAAGGACGCGAAAATGGTGGTAACGAGGATACCCATCAGGATTAAGGCGGGATACATGATGAATGTCCAGAGGACATCATATTGTGGGGTGAATTTGTCAGCGCCTGCCGCGCCGAAGCTCAATTTTGTGACAAGAGGATTGAGGATAAAGGACAGCCCTATTCCAAGCAGGATTCCCACTGTGGACACAATCATGGTGCGCAGGATTTGCCATGACCGGATGGCGCCGTTGGTAAAGCCGATTGATTTCAGGAAGACGATTGCCAGCTTGTCTTTGTCCAGCAGCGCGTGGCTGACCAGAAAGACGACCAGGCATACAATGATCAAGGAGACGAAGAAGAGGAAAATCACCAGCGAATGCAAGGTATCAATGTCCCCTCCAAATTGATTTCTCATGATCTCTTCCGCAGTCAGTATGTTGTATTGTGGAAACATCTCTCTGGCTGTGTCAATCTGTCCTGGGATATCATTGCGGTCGATAAAATCAATCAGAACCATGGGGAGATGAACAGCATAGAGAAGATCGGGCTCATCAAGAGGTGAAAAAATAATTTTATGACCATTGTAGTGTATGGATTGGATTTGTCCGGTGATGATATACCTCTTTTTCTCTGGGCCAAAGTCCAAGAGGACAGTGTCGCCAAGCAGAACATCAAGTTTTTGCATCAGCACATCGGTTATAGCGATTTCGTTGGCAAGTTTGGGGGCAATTCCCGCAAAATAGGTGACATCAATAGGCTTTTCAGGGTTTTCACTAATGTGCTTGTATCCGAGAACGGTGGCGCCGCTAAACTGATTATCCTTATAGATTCTGGAGGATATCATGATGCCGGCGCTCGCTTCGATCAGGATGCCTTTATCGAAAAATTCCTGTTCTATGTCAATAAGGGCTGATTTTAATTCCGGGTAGGTCTTCCCCTGTATGCCGGCTAACCTGATCCCGACCAGAGAGTTGGAGTAAGCGTCCGTTTTTGACACCTCCCCAAACTTTATCGATTCGCCTGATCTGAGGGTTGACGCTATGTTGGCCGGCAGAATAATCATCAGCATACTTAAGGAAAGGGCAAGGAAAACAGGCACAAAACTGCGCAGACCCGACAGAATATCGTTTACCGCCAGAAAGAGCACAGCCTTTATCTGTGAGCCGCGCAGCTTAATAATTCCCTTAGGGCGGAACCGCTCGCCGGAGGCCCCCTCCCGGATGGCCTGTATGGCTGACATTGTGGCAATGGGCCGTGTGACCCTCCAAGAGGAAAGCAGGGTGAGCCCAACGACCCCCAGTGCGCAAAGGGGGCGCATGTCGAGCCCTACAGGGACTTTGCCCAGGTAAAAATGGGCTTTGCCCAAGCCAAAGGCACTCTCCGGCATGACCATATTTTCTTTTAACGGAGCTATGAGAAAATCGCCGAATGGCTGGCTCAGGGCCAAGCCGATGGCCGCGCCCACAGCGGATATGGCAAGATATTTTATGATATACATCCAGCGCACATCAGAGTTCTTGATGCCTATGGCTTTTATCACACCAATCTCACGGAAATCCTCTTCTATCGTGAAACGAATCGCAAACTGCAGCAGCACCAGTGCGATGATCATCATCGCAATTGCAACGATAATGAGACTAGAGGGTGATATTTTCTCCGCCGTGAACAATGTGGATAAGGAGTCGCGGGTTACTTCCAAATCTACCGGGATATTTTGATTGCTATAGTCCATGTGTAATTTTTCCGAATCAGAGGCTGTGACCGACCATGCAAGCATTTTGTTCGGGGTGTTGCCCAATAAGTCAGTATAGTCTTGATGGCTTAAAAATATGCGTGTGACGCCCATGTTCTCTTTGCCAAAAAAGGCGTCTTTTGCCAGTGTGGTCAATCTAAAGCTTTTCATTCCACTGCCGCTTCTGATATCCAGGATGTCGCCTTTTTTAAGGCCCAAATTCTTTGCCATATTTGCGCTCATGGCCATTTCGCCCGGTGTGACAGAGGTAACACCCTTGTCGTTTTCATTGAACATCAGCAGATAGTCGCAATCGGGTGTGGCAAAAAACAAAAAGGCCAGATTCTGTTGGAGTTCTTCGCCGTTAAACATGATGTCTTCTTTGTTAGGAAGAACATAAACGGATTTTTCATAACTTTCGGCATAGGGGCAGGAGGCTAACCAGGCATCAAATTCTTCTTCGAAATCAGAGGAGGCAAGATAATATTGATCGGGGATTCTGGACACATCGAGAAAGTAATTGAGCATGTTATAGGTTGCCGCGATATTGGCAGCGCTGCTGCTTAAAAATAACGTGCATAGAATCATGAAGGCAAGGAAAACCAGGTTCATGGTTTTTTTGCGTTTCAGGTCTTTTTTCAGGATTCGCCAAAACATACCGGACTCAACTCCCGCACCTGACATTCTGGATCTCTATGTCTGCCCCTTAATAATATATCAATAGGGACTATGTTCACAATCCCCAAATGGCTCCAAAAATGGCTGCGAGGATTGCGGAGGATTGCGGAGGATTGCGGAGGATTGTGAATTCCTCCTTGCAAAGTTTTGTAAAATGTCTTATTATGACTGTGGCAGAAGTCTTTTTGTAAGCTTGGGCAGCCAACGGGAAGGGCTGATTTCCGATACTCCGGAGGCAATATTTTGATGACAACCTACAATACTCTTTTGACATTTTACATACTTTCTGTGGCTATTTCTTTTGGGGTTCTTGGGGTCGCGATCTACACGCGCCAGGCGCCAAAGTCACTCTATTTTACGTATTTGGCCCTGGGGATTTTCATATACAATTTCAATTTTTTGTTCAAAAGCATGACATTATCCTGGTCCACGGCGCTCACAGCTCATGTGCTGCAAGAATGCGCCATCTTAATGATTGGGGTCGTCTTCCTGTTATTTATCATGGACTACTGTGGGATCAAGATCAAAAGATCTCTGGTCATCGTGGTGTTTTTGCTGCCCGCGTTCTTAAGTATGCTGATTCTTACATATCCCCTGAACGGGATCTTTTTTCATCATGTTAATTTTATGGCAGACTCTGTGTTCGCATATCTTAAGGTTGAGGGGTCTGTATTTTACTATATAGCCAATATCTATAGTATTCTTGTTATCAATATAGGGGTTGTGATTTTGCTGTATCAATTTTGGACCAGGGACAGGCTGTTTAAAAAGCAGGCGGTTGTGATTCTCATTGCGATTCTCATCATGGGGATGATCCCTTTTGTCAGTCGTTTTCCTTTTCATATTAACGGTTTGCTTTTGGATCTGTCTCCAATCCTGGCGAGTATCAACATTCTGCTCATTGGTGTTTTCCAGATCAGATCAGGCAATTATAGTATTACTGTTGTGCGGAATCAGATTATTGAAGCGATAGGCGACGGGTTTATCATATTGGATGTGCACGGGAGATTTCTGGATGCCAATGACATGGCGAGGAGAATCTTTCCGCAGCTCCGGACAGCTGTGGTAGGCATGAAACTGGAGGAAAGAGAAGAGACCGCCTGGATGCTGCTTGAGAGTGTTGCTACAGGTAAGGATAAGTACATTATCCGAGAGTCTGACGGTGTCAAGAGACACTACCAAATATCCCCAATAGAAATCATGTCTGGCAAAAAGACCATTAGTTATTGTATGATGATCAGTGATGTTACTAACGCGAGGAATCGTTTGGACAAAGTCAGCCGGATTGCCCAGCGCGATCCCCTCACAGGCCTCTTCAACCGCCGTATGCTCTATCTTTATGGCAAGAGAGTGTTTAAAAAGGTCACGGGGAGCGGCAAAGGCGCGTGCATGATGATGCTGGATCTGGATTTTTTCAAAAAAGTAAACGACACCTACGGACATATTAAAGGGGATGAGGTGCTCAAGGTGGTTTCCGGGGTGTTAACGTCGCGTTTTCGCAATACGGATCTCCTGGCGCGCTATGGCGGCGAAGAATTTTGTGCGTTTTTGCCTGATATTTCTGAAGAGGCCGCTCTTGACATTGCGGAGACCATACGGGAACGCATTGGAAAGCTTAAGTTTCTGAAAGAGGATTCTAAGGATTCAAAGGATTCCGAGGATTCAAAGGATTCAAAGGATTCAAAGAAGGCGGATTCATTTTTCCAAGTTACCATAAGTATTGGCCTTGCGGTTTATGATGTCAAGCATCATATGACTTTGGATGATCTGCTTTCGGATGCTGACGCCGCCCTTTATGCCGCGAAAAACTCCGGCAGGAATACGATCTATATCGCAAGGGTTTCCGGCAGGAAAAACAGGGTATCTTCCGGACAGGTGGTGATTGAATGTGCGTTGAAGAGGGAGAAACCGTGATGAGTGTGTGAAATATATAACAGGAGCATGTAAAAATGAATAACTGGATATGGAAATTTATTACTATTTTTGCGGCGCAAGCGTTTACCCTGCTTGGGACTTCCGCGGTTCAGTTTGCTATTATCTGGCTGCTGACAATCAAGACGGAGTCTGCTGTGACACTGGCTGTGGCGTCCATAGTCGCTTTTCTGCCCAATATGCTGATTGGCCCTTTTGCCGGAGTATGGATTGACCGTTATAACCGCCGCAGTGTTATGATGGTTGCTGATGGGCTTGTGGCTGTCTCAAGCGTGATCCTGGCGGCGGCTTTTCTCATGATGGAAATGCCCCCTGTTTGGTTCATCTATATCATCCTGTTTTTGCGCGGACTTGGGAACACTTTCCGCGCTCCGGCGATGCAGGCTGCCATTCCCATGCTGGTGCCTGTTTCTTTGCTGACTAAAGCGGGAGGCTGGGGTAACATGATTACTTCGCTGTCCAATATGCTGGGGCCGGTCTTGGGCGCGGTGCTCATAGGCCCGGCGCTTGTGGGTGATTATCCGATCGCCGCTGTTATGCTGGCGGATATGCTCGGAGCTGTTTTCGCTATTTTATGCTTGTTGACTGTCAGAATCCCTGATATTCCTCAACAGGGCGAAAAACCACATCTGTTGGCTGATACAAAGCAGGGGTTTTCCGCAATATGGGAAAACAAACCTCTCAGGGCGATATTCCCCTCTTTTGCACTTATGACTTTATTTCAGGTACCCTTAGTGTCGCTGTTTCCGTTGATAGTTCACGATCAGTTCGGGGGTTCGGAATGGGATATCGGCGTGGCTCAATTTGTTTTTATGGGCGGGCTGTTGTTTTCTGCGCTTCTCATTGGGGTTTGGGGCGGCATGAAGCGCCGCTTCCTTATGGTGGCTCTGGCCATCGGCGTTATGGGCGCGGCTTGTCTGGTCAGCGGGATTTTGCCCGCCGGAGACTTTTGGATTTTCGTTGTCTGCTGCTTTCTCATAGGCAACACATTCAATTTTATCAATATCCCGGTGATGGCGTATGGCCAAGAAACCCTTGCCCCTGAAAAGATGGGCAAGGCGTTTTCGTTGTGGATGAGCGCTCTGTCATGGTGCACACCTATTGGGCTTGGGGTTGCGGGGGTGGTCAGCGACCTTATTGGCGTAAATTGGTGGTACTTTTGGGCCGGCCTTGCTCTTGTGGGAATCGGGGTTGTGTGCCGCCGAATGACCCGGCGTTATGATGCGGTAACCATGTTGCCTGAGAAAGCGCCTGAGGGTGAGGTGACAGAAGTCGAGCTTGAAATAACACAGGAAGCCAAACTCAATGACAGGGAATTCAAGATCATGCATGGCATGATGAGACTCATTGACAGGGTCTATCCCTATGTGTCCACCCGCGCAGAATCTTTTGCTATACAACCTGGGATGACGGTTGTGGATTATGGCTGCGGGCCCGGATGGTATACAGTGGAATTCGCCCGGCTGGTTGGGGAAACAGGCAAGGTTTACGCGGTTGATCTGCTGGAAATCGCGATACAGGTAACGGAAGAACGGCTGAAAAGGGCCGGCGTGAATCATGTGGAATTGAAGCTGGCCCGTGAGTATGACAGTGGAATCCCTGAGGGAACGGCGGACATGATTTGTGCTGTGGATATGTTCCATCATGTTGACCCGGTTCCGTTTTTGGCGGAGGTGGGCAGAATCGCTAAACAGGATGGCGTCTTGATTTTGTCCGGCGGTCATATGTCAAGAGGCCGCGTCAAAGAGACGGTGGCCGCGTCCGGCATATGGGAAGTCGCGGAAGAAGACGGGGGGGTTCTGAAGTGCAAGAAGAAGGTGCCGTGGTCAGAAATTGCTGTCAGGGGCCTAACGCGGGCTACGCCCGCAAGTGGTCAGTGATCAGTGGTTAGTGGTCAGTATTGGATTTTCTTGTTTTTTATTGACGCTTCGCGTCTGTAAGTTACTATTGATCCTTTTTCTCTCTTGCCTTGTGGTCACGTTTTTTGACAATTACACCTTCAGCATTAGCCATTGCTGCAACACGTTCAAATGCTTCATCCAAATCTTTTGATGTTTGGATAATGTCTGCAACTGCAACTAATATGACTTTTGTTTCGTATCCCATATCTCCCCCTCCCCTTTCTACCATGGCTGTAGTCATATAAGCTTACCTCCCTCCGCTTGGTTGCATTGGAACTTTTCTTGATTTAAGTGTATCATGTAAGAAAAGAGCAAGCAATACACACGCCACACACCATTGACAAAAGCCTGGTATGATGCTCGATAGAAACACGTGAAGAAGAGGAGTTGTCATGTATCAAAAACTGCCTGTAGGGATAGATCTATTTGAAGATCTTCGGAGACAAGACTATTATTATGTTGATAAAACCAGCTTTATCCGCGATCTGCTGCAGAACCGGGGCGCGGTGAATTTATTTACCCGGCCGCGCCGTTTTGGCAAGACTTTGACGATGAGTATGCTTCAGTCGTTTTTTGAGATGAAGCCAGATCATCAGGGCCTCATCGAAAACAGTGAGGGGATTTTTGCTGGTTTGGCTATTGCGAGAGAAGGGGATATTTGCGAGAAGTATATGAATAAGTTTCCGGTTATTTTTCTCACGTTGAAAACCGTGGAGGGCAAGACTTTTGAGGATGCCTTGGAAATGCTGGCCTTTCAAATCGCAAGCGAATGTATACGTTTGGCGTATTTGGCGCAAAGTCCATTGATTGATGAGGATTATCTCCCAACATTTAAGGCGTTGAAGGCGAGAACCGCAACACAGCAGCAGTTGGCATGCAGCTTAAAAACCCTTACCCGTATGCTGCAAGCCCATTACGGGCGCAAAGTCATTCTGCTCATTGATGAGTATGATGTTCCTTTGGATAAAGCCTTTGATCAGAGTTACTATGATGATATGATTGCGTTTATGCGCCTATTTTTGGGCGAAGCCTTTAAAACCAACCCGGCGCTGGAATTCGCCGTTGTTACAGGGTGTTTGCGTATTTCTAAGGAAAGTATCTTCATCCTTGGAGATAATTATTATGATGAGGATTTTGGGTTCACTGATGATGAAGTCAAAAAGATGCTTGATGATTACAACCTTCCTGAAGCTCACGACCAACTGCGTTTGTGGTACAATGGGTACCATTTTGGTCAGGCAGATGTGTACTGTCCTTGGGACATTGTTAATCATGTGGACAGATTGATCAAGGACCCTCGGACTGAGCCAGAATCCTATTGGAATAACACCAGCTCCAACACTATGCTCAAACGCTTTATCGACAAAGCGGATGCAACGACACGCAAAGAGATTGAACATCTCATAGCCGGTAACTCTATAGATAAAGCAGTTACAACCAACCTCACCTATGCGGAAGTAGATGAGAGTATTGATAATCTTTGGAGTGTATTGCTCTTGACAGGGTATTTAACGCAGAAGCCTACACCGGAAAAACTTCCCCGCCACATCCTGCGTTTGTGTATCCCCAATGAGGAGATCAGGGAAATCTTCATTGAAAAAATCCAGAAATGGTTTGCGGAAACACTCAGAACAAACAAGGCAAAAGAAGACCAGGCCAAGCTTCACCAAGCGTTTTTGGACGGGGATTGCGATACCATCAGAGAAATTCTGAGATTCTATTTACGTACTTCGATTAGTTATTATGACAGTCATGAGAATTATTACCACGGTCTCCTCACAGGACTCTTGACGGGGGGGCCTTGGGCGATTGAATCTAATAGGGAGTCGGGAACTGGAAGAAGCGATATCCTGCTCTATACTGACGACGATTCCTTGGGAATTGTGATTGAAGTTAAACCGGCTGCAGGTTTGGATAAGATCCCTGCTATGTGTGAAGCTGCTTTAGATCAGATCGAAGAGCACACCTATCAGGATGCTTTTTTAGCAAGTGAAATCACTCGGACCAGATTATATGGAATCGCCTTTTGGAAGAAGAGCTGCGGAGTTGTTGGCAGATTGGTTTAATTCCAACTTATCCCAACTTATCTCTTCGTGCTTGACATATTCACTGCGTGAAAATTCGGCTCTGGCCTGTTGCACATCTGCTATGTCTTCATCTGTTAAAATATCGTCAGAGGAAATCATTGCTTTTATTAACTCCAGTTCCAGAGCGTCCCATTCGGAACGCACTTCGGGATCTTTTAACTGTTCATCTAAGAACTCTTGCCACTCACTCATTTCTGATTCTCCCTTCGGCTAAGATATCGTGATGACGAATAGTCATGGTCATTGCTCAAGGATCCTCGAACTGAGCCAGAATCCTATTGGAATAAGTTTTCTATTTCCTTAAGAGTCAGACCAGTATACTTGATAATTTTATCAACAGGTTCCTCGTTTTCCAACATAGTTTTAGCTATGGATATTGCCTTGGCAAGCTCAGCATTTCGCAAAGCCTGTGCTTCATCATGGCGGGCTTTTTCGCGCAAACGCTCTATCTCCTGAAATTCCGGTGAAGCTGTAATACTGTGGTAAGCTCCAATAGCCTGATTCATTATTGGCACCTCCAATTGTTGAATTTTCAATAATTCCTCTTCTGTATTCGCGGCGAACAACTTTAGCCACAGTTCCAAATTGTTATCTGCACTTACCATGGATGGGATCTTCTTTAACTCGAAATACTGAAGGCTCATTTTGCAGCTTGAGGCTCGAGGGTGGAGAGGGCTGGCGCCCTCGGGGTGGCGTTTTGCCGGGCCGAAATTCGGCTGGCGCGAGGGATCCGGGAATCCGCCGTCCGTGGCGGTACGCCGTCCGCTGGCCTTTCGGGCTGACGAACGGCGCAGCTGAACTCTAGTTTCAGCTCTAACGCAATCTCCGTGGGCTAAGAACAGCACACTTCATAGGTGCCGATCGTTGGCCGTTCCTCCCCACCCTCGGGCCTCAAGCTGGTTCTAATCAAGGTATTTTACCTTGTTGCAGTATTCAATCATTTTTTGAAGATGTTGTTTTCCGAATTTAGGCCATTGGAAGCCCATCTGTCTTAACAGTGAATTTGTCCTTTCTCCAGTAATTCTAAATTGGGTTTGAGTATTTTGAAACACATCATATTGAAATAATATGTTTTCTACATAGCCGGAATAGGTATCATTGTGGTGTTTATCACTTAAATAGTGAATGAAATCTATGGGCTCAAGTAATTTTATATGTGCATCTATCTCTTTTAACAGGACTCCATATTTAAATAGACTCACATAATCCGGGTTAAAGATATGATGGGTTTCATTCTCTAAGTGTTCTTTGTTGTACAGCATCATGATGGCTTTGCTCACATAATCTATATATGAAAAGTCAAGGGTTATTTCTTCAGCAATTGGAAAAGCGGCTAATTTAATATAGGATCTCATAGTGCTGTAAAAGTTATTATTTTCGATATTCTCCTGGAATTGTCCGCTCTCAGAATTAAAGGCAAGATTGCCTACTCTGAAAATAGTACACCTGACTCCTTGATCACGCGCCTTTAATACGAGTGCTTCAGATTCTTGTTTGGTTCTCACATAATAATTGTCACTCCTTTGCCCTATATCGTAATCGTATTCAGTGAATAAAACCCTCTGTTTATCTTGTATATTTCCGGATGCCACGCTAAGGGTTGAAATATGATGATATTCTTTTTTGTTCCCGCACATAGATAAGTCAAGTAAATTCTGTGTCCCGGCAACATTAGCCAGATAAAATTCATCATATTTTCCGTAGTGTTTTACATTCGCTGCAGCATTTATTATGCAATCTATCGTATTTGATACCATTTCATAATCATCAGTTGATAAGCCTAGGCGTTCTTGGGAAATATCGCCGTTTAATACACTGATTTTTTGACAATGCTTTGTGTAAAGATCATCACCAAAGTAAAATGCTATTTTTTGCATGAGCCTTTCTGTTGCTTTTTTTATGGTTTCGCTTCTTATCAGTAAGATAACATGGCTTTCTGTGTTTTCCAGCAATTCTTTCAGAATATATATTCCTAAGTATCCGGTTGCTCCACACAGCATAATGTTTTTGTAATTTTTTCTTTGGGACAATTCGTTTCCGCAATAATTTTTTTCATTTATTTCATTTTTCTTGTAATAGGTTATGAGGTGCTCTAATTCTTCAAGTGTATCTATATTGGGTTGCAAGATGTTTTCATTTTCATTTTTTATCAGCTTTTCTATCTTACCAACTAGGTTAACCTTTTTAAGCTTTTTGGCCAATGCGGCTATGGTCGGTTTTTCAAATATATCGTTGGCGTTAATTTTATAATTTACTGCCAATTTTGATACAACTCGCATGGCTTTTAGGGAGTTTCCACCAAGTTCGAAGAAGTTATCATTAATTCCTATAGCCTCAAAGCCTAAGATGTCTTTCCATATCTCTGCCATCATGTTTTCCACTTCGTCTCTTGGGGCTGTGTATTTTTTCGCTTGGTATATCGGAACCGGCAGAGCCGCCCTGTCCAGCTTTCCGTTTCGGGTTAATGGGATACTGTCTAATTGAATGATGTGCGCCGGAAGCATATAATCTGGCAGCACTTTATGCAGCTCGGTTTTGATGGTCTCTGCCTCCATTTTGGTTTCTTTGTCTCTGGCTGCGACAACGTAGGCGCACAGATATTTCTCACCAGATTTGTCTTCTCGAGCTATGACGGCTGCGGCGCTTATGCCTGGCTGTTCCAGCAGGCGGCTTTCTATTTCTCCGGGTTCTATGCGGTAGCCGCGGATCTTGACTTGATCGTCAATGCGGCCCAGGTAGTCGATGTTCCCGTCGGGGAGCCACCTTGCCAGGTCTCCTGTGCGGTACATCTTCCCTGCTCCGAATGGGTTGTTCACGAATTTCTCGGCTGTTAAGTTGGGTCTGTTCAAATACCCACGGGCAACTCCGTCTCCTGCTACACAGAGTTCTCCTGGTATGCCTATGCCACAAAGTTCTAATCCATTTAATATATAGACCTTTACATTTGGAGCTGGTTTCCCGATAGGGATTCTGCCAACGCTATGCATATTTCTGAGGTAATCGGCCTCTCTGATGCAACTCCAATATGTGGAAGATATTGTGTTTTCTGTTGGCCCATAGGAATTAATATATCGGCTTTTTATATTGTTCAAAATCTCCGTTTTAGCTTCTGAACCTGCTGTTATTAACATGTTGATTGTTGTATCAGCGGACATATTAAGTGCATATTGCGGAGGTAATGCAATAATATTAATTTTTTCTTTATAAATTATTGTACTTAACTCTTCTATATCGCACGTCTGGCTTTGACTCAGCACTACCAGACGAGAACCTGTTAAGAGTGCCATCATGATTTCCCATACAGAACCATCAAATATATAGTTATGGAACATTCCAATTATGTTAGTTGAATCAACATTAAGTTTTTTCATGAACAGGGTCAAGAGATTGTTTATTCCTTTTTGTTCTACCATAACACCTTTGGGTTTACCGGTTGTACCGGATGTATAGATTAAATAGGCGAGGTTTTCTGGGCTGTTAATGCGTTTGGGATTCTTGTCTATGTTTGTATAACTGTCAGTGTTGCATAGATCGACGGTCAATTTATGAATGGATATCGCGGCTGCTACTTCGAATCCACCAGGGCCAACCAGGACTGCCTTGGGTCGGCAATCTTCCAGCATAAAGCGGATGCGCTCCTGTGGATAAGTGGGATCAATGGGCACATAGGCCGCGCCAGACTTCAAGATTGCGAATATCCCAATAATCATCTCCAGACTTTTTTCGGTCAGGATGGCCACAAAGTCATTGGGTTGGATCTTGTATTTTATGCGCAGTTTCCGTGCCAGACGGTTGGCACGGGCATTGAGTTCTTTGTAGCTGAGTTCCTGGTCTTCAAACACGACGGCTGTATTGCTGGGCGTTCTGGCGACTTGTTCTTCGAATAATTGTACAATTGTCTTATTCCGAGGATATTCTGTGTCAGTAGTGTTGAATTCCACCAGCATTTTTTCTTCTTCTGCTGCGTCTGTCATGCGAAGGTCTTTTATTTTCTGTTTTGGCTTTTCTGAGATGATTTTTATGAGATTGGCGTAATGTCTTGCCATTTGCTCGATTGTTTCTGACTTGAATAAATCTGTGCTGTATTCAAGATTGATTGTATAGCCATCTGATGTGGGGGTCACTGTCAGGGTCAGGTCGAACTTGGCTACACCCGTTTCTATTGGCGTCGTCACATTGAATAGACTCTTTATGTTGCTTGCAGTTTCCTGCAGCACAAACATAACATCAAATACAGGGTTCCTGGAGAAATCCCGTCTAATGTTTACAGCCTCGACCAAGTTTTCAAACGGGTATTCCTGGTTGTCGTTGGCTTGTAGGCATTTTTCTTTTATGTGGTGCAGCAGGGTTTCGAAGCTTGTGTTTGGATGGATTTCTCCTTTTATGGCTAGGATGTTGACGAACATGCCTAACATGGTTTCTGTATCGACATGGGTTCGCCCGGATATGGGGGTTCCTACAATGATCTCTTCCTGTCGGCTGTATTTGCCTAGCAGGATCATGAAGGCTGTCAGCATGACCATGAACTCAGTGGCGCCGTATTCTTGGGCTATTTCTTGGATTCTTCTTCTCACAGTGTCTGTTATGGTGTATATGTTGCTACCTTTGTGGCTCTGTTCTTGGGGCCTGGGGAAGTCCGTTTTGAGATCCAGTATGGGGATCTCGCCGCTGAATTCGTTTTGCCAGTACGCTTC
Source organism: Peptococcaceae bacterium (assembly GCA_009782825.1). Classification (GTDB taxonomy): domain Bacteria; phylum Bacillota; class Desulfitobacteriia; order Desulfitobacteriales; family Syntrophobotulaceae; genus WRJI01. The sequence continues at coordinate 10,648 of WRII01000038.1, read as the reverse complement.
CTGGCCTGATATATCCCGGGTGCTTTGCCAGAAACTGTAGTCTTTGTACTGTGCTCGCTGGGTTGGTACGGCCTGGCCTTCGCACAAAGCTTGTATCCGTTCCAGCATGATTGGCTGACTGATTCCATCACTGATGATGTGATGGATGTCTGTAAATAGATATGTTTCTTGCGGGGTGCACACAAGTTTTGTCCGTAATAAGGGAGCTTGAGATAGATTGAAAGGCTGAACAAAGGCGTCATACTCTGCTTGCAGATCTAGAGTGTCTGTTTTGGTAGTTTCTAATATGACTTTTACATTGGAGCTGATCTTTTGTACAGGTTGGCCGTCTTCCATATGGAAGCTGGTTCGCAGGATTTCTTCTTGTTCTAATAGTGTATCTAAGACGACCTGGAGCTGGTTTTCATTCGGTTCTTCTTTGAGCTGCCATTTTTTGATGGAAACTATGCTGGGAATATTGTAAGTGATGTTGGGGCCCATCAGCTCATCTAAAATGTAAAGCCGTTTTTGGGCGGAACTCATGGGGTAATTTTCGGCTTCTGCTACTCTTGGAATTTCTGTAAAGGTGCTGGTCTCTATGTGCCTGACTTTCTCTGCTATATGTTCGGGGGTGCCTAAGCTGAATATCTCTTTGAGAGGGAATCTCATGCCTGTGCTTTTTTCTATTTCATTGCACAACATTGTGGCTTTGAGGGAGTGGCCGCCCAGGTTGAAGAAACTGTCTGTGACGCTGACTCGTTCGAGACCTAATACTTTTTCAAAGGCTTCCGTGATTTGCTTTTCTTTCATGTTGCGCGGCGCTGTATATTTTTTTGCTCTGTATTCTGGCTCCGGCAGGGCGGCTCTGTCCAATTTGCCGTTTCGAGTTAACGGAAAGCTGTCTAATTCCATAATGTAGGAAGGTACCATATGGTCTGGCACTGTTTTGCTGAGTTCGGCTTTGAGGGTTTCTGGATCCGCTTTTATTGCAGGGTCGGTTACGACATATCCGCAGAGCGTTTTTTCTCCGGTTTTGTCTTCCCGCGCGATAACTGTTGCTGCTTTTATGCCTGACAGGCCTAAAAGGTGGCTTTCTATTTCTCGGGGCTCAATGCGGAATCCGCGGATCTTGACTTGTTCGTCTATCCGACCCAGATATTCGATGTTTCCGTCGGGGAGCCACCTTGCCAGATCTCCTGTGCGGTACATTTTTCCTTCTCCAAATGGGTTATCCACGAATTTCTCGGCGGTCAGGTCTGGTTTATTCAGATATCCTCGGGCGACTCCGTCTCCGGCTATACATATTTCGCCAGGAACACCGATTCCACAGACTTCGCTTCCACCTAATATGTAAATTTTCAGGGTCGGCAGTGCTGTTCCCGCATCGCTGATGCCCTTCTGGATTTCTGTGTCTCCTATTTCTCGATATGTGGCATGCACAGTAGTTTCTGTTGTTCCATACATGTTCACCAATCGACACTGTTTATTGTTGTCATACCATTCCTTTAAGCGGGCCGGGTGGAGGGCTTCTCCAGCGAAAATTACATATCTCAAACTTTCTATTGTGCGTCCAGATGTTACATTCATTAATGCGTAAAATGGCGAGGGGACTTGACACAGGATCGTGACAGCTTCTTGGCTGAGCAGCTCACTGAATGCATATGCGTCTTTTATTGTATCCTTGGAGGGCACGATAAGCTTGGCTCCATGAAAGGCGCTTCCGAAAATTTCCCAGACAGAAACATCAAAGCAGTGAGAATGGAACAATGTCCAAATATCTTTTTCATTGAATTCAAATTGGAATTTGTCGTTTTTTATTAATCGTACCACATGGGTATGTTCTATCATAACTCCTTTGGGGCGGCCGGTTGTGCCGGAGGTATAGATGACGTACATCAAATCATGGGGCTGGTTGACATGGATAAGGTTGTCCGGTTCCATCTCGTAATTGACTTTATCATGCAGGGACAACATGGGTATGCCCAGCTCAGGAGATTGGGTTCCGCAAAGGGCTGCTTTGGGGTTGCTGTCATTGAGAATGTAGTCTATTCTTTCTTTCGGATAGGATGGATCTATGGGGACGTAGGCTCCTCCGGCTTTCAGGATGGCGTATGTACCAATGATCATCTCTAGACTTCTCTCAGTCACAATAGCCACAAGGTCGTTGGGTTGAATATTGTATTCTTGGCGCAGTTTCCGCGCCAGACGGTTGGCGTGATCGTTTAATTCTGCGTAAGTAAGCTGAACGATATCAGCTTGCTCTTGGCCTTTGAATACAATAGCGATATTGTTTGGAGTTTTGGCAACCTGTTCTTCGAATAATTGCACGACTGTTTTGTCTTGGGGGTAGTCTGTATCGGTGGCGTTGAATTCTACCAGAACCTTTTCTTCTTCTGCCGCATCTGTCATATGGAGCTCTTTTATCTTCTGCTCGGGATGTGCTGCAACTTCTTCGACCAGTGTTGCATAATGCTTCGCCATTTGCCTGATTGTTTCCGGCTTGAATACATCTGTGCTGTATTCGAAGTTGATTGTATAGCTTTCTGATATGGGGACTACTGTTAGGGTTAGGTCGAATTTGGCTGCTCCTGTTTCTACTGGTATTCCCGTGCCGCTGAATATGCCCTCTGTGCCTTTGGTTTCTTGCAGTACAAACATGATGTCGAATATGGGGTTTCTGGAGAAATCCCGTTTATCATCTACAGCCTCGACGAGGTCTTCAAAGGGGTATTCCTGGTTGTCGTATGCCTGCAGGCATTTTTCTTTTATGCCAGACAGCAGGGTTTCAAAGCTCTCATTGGGATGGATTTCTCCTTTTATGGCCAGGGTGTTGACGAACATGCCCAACATGGTTTCTGTATCGGCATGGGTTCGCCCTGATATGGGTGTTCCCACGATGATTTCTTCCTGTCGGCTGTATTTGCTCAGCAAGATGAACAGGGCTGCTACCATGACCATAAATTCAGTGGCGCCGTGTTTCTTTGCCAGCTCTCTGATCTTGGCGCTGGGCTCTTCCCCTACCAGCGCTTGGATGGTCTTGCCTCTGTGGCTCTGTTTCTGGGGTCGGGGGAAGTCGGTTCTAAGATCCAGTACAGGAATCTCGCCACTGAATTCTTTTTGCCAATATGCTGCCTGATCGCTGATATCTCTGGTGTTTTGCCAGGCACTGTAATCTTTGTACTGCACACGCTTTAGCGGCAGGGCTTGGCCCTCATACAGATCTTGTATCTGTTTCAACAGAATTGGCTGACTTATTCCATCACTTATGATGTGATGGATATCCATAAGCAGATAGGTGTCTCTGGGGGTTCGCATGAGTTTAACGCGTATTAATGGCGCTGTGCTGAGATCGAAAGGCTGGACGAATTTCTTGTATTCTGTCTGAATATCTATGGCGCCTGATTTTTTGTGCGTTGAGGTTTCTAACAAAATCCTCGCGTTGGGGTCGATTTTTTGTACCAGTTCTCCGTTTTCATGGTGGAAGCTGGTGCGCAGGATCTCTTCTTGTTCCAGCAGTTTGTCTAAGGCTTTCTGCAGCTGCTTTTCATTTATCTTTTTTTTGAGCTGTGATTTCTTGATATGTATCACACCGGGAATATTGTAAGTGATGTTGGGCCCCATCAATTCATCTAATATGTAGAGTCGTTTTTGGACGGAACTCATGGGGTAACTTTCGGCTTCCGCGATTCTCGGGATCTCTGTGAAGGCGCTGGATTTTGAGGGGTCATCTATTTCCCGGCCCTTGATCTTCTCTGCGATTTGACGGGGGGTTAGGCTGAATATGTCTTTGAGGAGCAGCCTGACTCCTGTGGTTTTCTCTAATTCGTTGCACAGCCAGGTTATTTTCAGGGAGTCGCCTCCCAGGTCGATGATTCTGTCTGTCACACTGACTTGGTTGGCGCCCAGGATGGATTCGAAAGCGTCGATGACCTGCTTCTCCATAGAGGTGTGCGGCGCGATATATTTTCTGGCGCCATGGTTTGAGGTTTCCTCAAGGATATCATCAAATCCATGATTCTCAAACTGTTCTATCAGGCGATAACGCTGCACTTTGCCGCTTGTTGTCTTGGGAATGGTTTTGACAGGGACTACATGATCTACTCCTATGCCGATACGCTCAAAGACTGTATCTCGGATTTGCTGTTTTACAGGGGGAAAGGATTCGATCTTGTTTCGGTATCGCACGAAGACAATGATCTCATCTCTGACGGCTCCTTTGCCGCGAAAGGCGCACACTGCTGTTTGTGAGTGTTGGGGCAAGGCGGATGATAACATATTCTCTATATCACTGGCATAGTAGTTCTGTCCGTTGACAAACAGGATGTCTTTCTTCCTGCCGGCTACTATTAATTGGCCATCCTTTATAAAGCCTGAATCTCCTGTATGAAAGAAGCCCTGTTTCGTGAAGGGGGTGTCTGTCTGATGGAGATATCCGTCAAATATGTTTGGCCCTTTTATGACGATATTTCCGATCTGATTTTCCTGCAAGAGTTTATCGCTGTCATCAACAACGGCGACTTCCATACCGTCTAGGGGGGAACCAAGGATTGCGAACTCTGCGGCATCGGGATCACTGGCCTGGACATATTCCACATTCTGCCCTGTACGGTTTTGGCGCCGGTTGATCAGGACGCTTTCATTACTGTGCCCTTCAATGGGAATGGTAACGCCTACGCAAGCTTCCGCCATGCCATAGGACTGATATATTGTTTTGTCCCGCAATCCGCAGTCAGAGAATCTTGTGTAGAACTTTCTGATGGTGTCCATGGATATGGGCTCAGCACCACAGAGTAATACCCTTATTTTCGATAAATCCATGTTTTCAAGATGGGATTCTTTTGTCTTTTCTATCATCCATTCCAGCCCAAAATTAGGACTTCCTGTTATCGTCGCGTTGTGTTGGCTAATTTTTTGCAGATACAACCATGGTTTTTTGATGAATAGGTTGGGGCTGAGGAAAAAATGTGTCATTCCTGCCAGCATGGGCGCCAGGTGCAAAGCGATCAACCCCATATCGTGTGTCAGGGGCATCCAGCTTCCTGTAACGTCATTTTCCTGAAAGTTCAACCGAGTGTTGAGCTGAGACACATTGAAGGTCAGCTTCTCATGGGTCAGCACAACCCCTTTGGGATCCCCGGTACTGCCGGATGAGTATTGGATATAAACGGTGTCACTGGGATCCAGGACTGCGCATTGGCCCTGATATGACAGCTGAAGGATATCAGCCGGCTCTTCAGATAATTCTTCATAAGAAAAATGGTTGAACTTATGTTCTGTATAAATGGAGTGAAAACTATTTAAAATGACTCCCTCTGCAACAATATAAGCATTTTGTAATTGTTTCGCCACTTTTATCAGCTTTTTAAAGGCTTCTGTGTCTGGGGATGCTGTAATAGGGACAGACAGAGGAACAGGTATAATCCCCCCTAAAATACAGGCCCAAAACAGCCTGATAAATGATCTGTTCTCTGTTACTTGAAAAATTATATAGGAGCCTTGGTGAATTTCTCGGTGTTGTAGTGAGCCTAATATTTGCTTTGCATGGGCATAAAGATCTGGATAAGATTCAAAGAGCTCTGTCCCGTCCTCCTGAACAAAGATGATTCCATTTGGGTTTTCTTCCCCGCTCTTGGCACAGTTGTCAAGGAGCTGATCCAATGTGGATATCGCCTTTTGAATGGATACTGGTTTTGAATAGGCGCCCATGATTGTCCCTCCTGAGCCGATCCTTCAGCTGTCTGATTCTCCCTGCTAAAATAGTCACTCGGATTTTAACACACTTGCGATGGACCGTCTCCTTGTGACTAAATTGATCGAAAACTTGCAAAACCCATAGCAAAACATTAGGGCAACAAAGGTTATGGCCATATCTTTTGGGGTCGCCTTGAAAAAAGTATAGTAATCTGATGAGAATGCTGACTGGACTATCAGGACCTTTTCTAGCCAGTTTAACAGAAAAGGAAGGGACAGTGCTCCCAGAAGGCAACCAATAACTCCGACGGGGTCAAAGACATTCACAAACATATTATTTACTAATCTGTTTCTGTAACCCAAAAACTTAGCTAAGGCTACATGGACTATGGTGTCATTATAATTAAAGATAGCCATCAAAATAATGAGAGATAGAGCGATGACAAAAGATACTAATAACAGTGCTCCTGATACAGTTGCTCCAACATGTTCATTATAATCCTTATAGAATTTTATTAAGTCTTCATTGCGTATGCTATCATAGACATCTTGTTCTTTTGACTTACCGGTAATGTAAGCGCCGGTATAGTCTCCTTCCGTATATTTATTCCATTCATACATTTTGCGTATGTCTATATAGATTTTATTGTCGGAAGCCGCTTCATTTATTCCAACGACTATATATCTATAATAGACATCATCTATTAAAAACTGCAAATCATCATTAGTGGCAATCCCGTATTTTGAGGCTGCTATTTGAGAGATAATAACCCCGTTTGCCAAGAGAGTATTGTCGATTCCGATTGACTTTTGATCCTGCCAGAGTCCCTGCATTTTTAGGGGGATCCCAATATCTTCGCCTTTTGTTGTGTTTTGGATGAGTTTAACATTCTCATCAATAAAGACATCAGCATTTGAATCATACTGGGAACCTTTATTCTCTGTTCTAACGCTGTCGTAATACTCTATATGGTCAAACTTTAGAAAATCCTCATAATCTGAAAGGGTTCTCTCCATCGAATAGGTTATGGCCAAGCTTGCTCCCAATAAATTATAGGCTATGAAAAAGGCGAGAAGTATGGATATCAATCTTCCTGCTTTATGGACAACAACGGAAATTTTTACTCTGTTTTTCAGCTTCATAGATGATGTTACGTTCTTTACGCCTTTGACGAACACACTAACTCTTTGTTTATTGTTTGAGCCACTCATCAGAGCCAAAGGCATTTTCTTTGTCTCCTTATAAGCCAGAACCATGACAAATAAAGTTAGGGGAAGTGTGGCCGCCCCCAAAAAAATGAGCCACTTGAGCCAATCCACAGAGGGTTCAGCGAAAGCCACATTATAGGAATTGCTTATAATTTCAACTTGTGAGTATGACATAAAAAATCCTAGAATCATTCCAGATAGCGCTGCAGCAGCAAAAACAAAGAAGTAGATACTATAGGAAAACACAACATTTGGCCTTGAAAAACCCATTGACATCAAGGTGCCAATAGATTTTCTATAACTTGCAAATTGATTGGTTATTTGAATCAAAATTGAGACCAGAAGTATTAGACATACTGCGAACAACATAAAAAACATCAATTGAGTATTTCTGGATATGGCTGTTGCGAGCTCGGAAACCTCCGTATATTCGGAACTCATGGTTGCATACAAGATCGTATCTTCTTTAGTTAAAGATGAAATTTGATTGCGTATGTAGTCGTCATCTTCAGTAGCAAACCTTCCTACGAAATAGATGTTTTCGTCTCTGTTTACCGCCTTAAAATCGTTTTCCAGCATTAAGATTCTTGCATTTGTGTCTGATGACATGTCCGGTGATTTTGCCTGATCATAAGCGACGACTTCATCCGGAGCGATATAGATGCCAGAAACATCATAATCTTTACCATCGATTTCAATAGGCGGCGACCCTGGCGATAATTTATGTTTTTCTGCAAACAATTTGGAAACAGCCACTTCCCCGTTTCGAGAAGGGGCCTTTCCTGTCAGGAAAATAGGGGTATTGATAGATTCCGGCATGAGCTTAATGTAGAAATTACATTTTTTGTCATAAGAATTTTGCTGCAAGAATTTTTTGCGTACCAATTCGCTTGTGAATCCATACTTGCTCTTGAGCCGATCATTTGCGGCGTTCAGTTGATCGATATTGGATGGAGATTTGGATGCCGAAGACTCGTTTTCAATATTTGGTTGATTGATATTAGATGGGGATTCGGACGCCATGGACTCGTTTTCAGCGTTTGATTGGGTGATATTCGATGACGGTACAGATACCATGAAGCGGAATTGTTCCGGCTCAGAACCTGTGCATACTTGACTGGAGGCATTATTGACAGCTGTAATGGGGATATCAAGAAATGTATAAAAAAGGCCGGGCAAAAGGGTTAGAAAAAACAATATAAAGGTCTGCCCTTTATATTTCGAGAGGGTTCTGGTTATGATTTTAACCGGATTGTTTTTACTCAACTTATTATTGCTCATTATAAATTATAAACCACTTTCTTAATATGTTGTTTGTGTATCTTCTAAACAGCCACTTTCCTGACGTTATTTGTCAAAATCATCCCGTTTTTCATTGTGATGATACGATCCGCCATACTCCCAAGCATTGGGTTATGGGTCACAATAACAACGGTTAACCCATATTGCTTATTCATCCCGTTGATTAAAGACATGACAATTCTCCCATTCTCTTCATCCAAAGCTCCTGTAGGCTCGTCGCAAAACAAAACCTGGGGTTTTTTTGCCAGAGCCCGGGCAACAGCCACTCTTTGCTGTTCTCCGCCGGACAGTTGAAAAGGATAGTCGTTCGCTTTATGAGTCAGATGCATTCTTGCAAGAAGTTCGTGGATTTGATGCTTTGTGGCCTTGGACATATTGGCGGCAATTTCAATATTCTCATAAGCAGTTAACACCGGAACCAGATAAAATTGCTGGAAGATAAATCCTACGTTTTCTTTGCGGAATTTGGTCAGTTTTCCGCCTTTCAGCTTTGTAATGTTGAGTCCATCATATTCTACAGTGCCCATTGTTGGTGTATCCAAGGCACTTAATATATTGATCAAAGTTGTTTTCCCCGCCCCTGAATGTCCCAAAACAACGACAAATTCCCCCGCATTTATGGTTAGGTCAATGTCCTTAAGAGCATACATCTTATTTGCTGCGGATTCTCCAAAAATTTTCGAGACGCCTTTTACTGAAATCATAATGCCCCTCCCTATTGTGGTTATTGTTGTTGATAACATGACCATTTTGGCCATATTGACCATATATCTGACCTTATTTTACTTTCCACCTTCTTTAAAATATATCAACTGGTTATGTATTTTTTAATATAGTTTATGAGCTGTTTTTGGTTTACCTTTAGAAGTTTTAGTGTTACAAAAGTCCCAACCCGTTTTTTCGCTGAAAATCGCGTTTTCTTTTGCTAAAAACCGCGATTAATAGAGATCTTTCAGAGAATGAGAATAAAATCATGCATATAGTACCACCTCAAAAATTACATGTCAAACTTTACACTTTATTAGTGTAAAAATGTATCTAACAGCGAAAGTTAGCGATTTATTTTGTATTTTATCACGAAAACAAACAAATGTTCGTTATTTTTATTTCTTATATATAACTAAGATTTTAATTTAAATTATAAATTGACTGATAATTTAAAATGATGAAAATGGGGTTTTTCTTATTAGCTAAATTCAAGTATCTTGATATATGATTTTTGGAAAACAAGACTAAATACCTATTGACAACCTATTGAAAACAAGAAAACTCTCCCAAACTCGAAATCGAAAGGGAACTTGCCACAAAAACAAGAGCTGCAACTTAATTAACCACAATGATCCGACTATATTTTTTAATTTTTTAATTTTTCTTAAAGGAGTTTTCGTATCGAGCATAAAATATATTTACATCAGATTTCCAACAAAAAATGATATGGAGAGGAGGAAGCAGGCAGGAACAAAAAGTGAATGGCGGTCAGGCGAAGAACGGGCGAATAACGAGGAGGTGACAAAACGAACACAGAAAACTTCGAGATAAGAAGTGTGATAACTGATGAAAACAGGGAAGAAATGGAAATATCAAACATATTGTAGGGAGGAAAAATTAATGAAAGGCATTTCAAAAAAAATATTCGCTGACAGCGCAATCAATACGGGCCGGCAAACAGAGTTCGACTATCTCAAGGGTTTGCTTTGGTTAGTGATTCTATTCATCCATGCGTTTCAAATAGCCGGCATAGGCGCAGGCATCGAGTCAACGGCTTACAAAACTATTTTTAGTATTTTTTCTATGACAGGCGCCCCGGTATTCTTATTTGTTTTGGGTATGGGTACAAGATACAGCAACGCAGGGATCCCCGAAATGCTTCGCTCGGGCGGAAAACTGTTTTCATACCAGTATCTGAGCAATATCGCATTCGTAGCGGCGATCCTGCTGCCGTTTTTTGTAATGAGCTTATTTGGAGATATGTCAGAGCATTTGGAGAGTGTCACAGGAGCAGGAATTTCACAGGTAGCCGTCGTGTACCTCCTGTACATTAACATTTTCTTTTTGGCAGGCGGTATATACATGGTCTTAGCTCTCCTAAAAAAACTTAAATCCCCGGTTTGGCTTTATGCTGTGCTGGGTTTTGTCATCAATATTTTTTCACCGATGCTGATTGGTCTCAGCACGGGCATTTTTCCGGTGGATTATGTCCTTGGCGGTATTGTCGGCGGTTCGCCGTTTGCTTCGTTCAGCATACTCAATTACCTTCCCTATGCATTCTTTGGCGTAGCGTTTGGCGAACTGTTAAAACGGGTTGCGGATAAGAAACGCTTTTATGCCCTTTGCTGTTCTCTATCCGCTGTTCTTCTGGCTATATTTTCCATATGGGCGTTTTGGAGTCATGCCGGGATGACTGAACTGTATGAATATATTAGCACAACTTATACGAAGCCGGATTTCATGCGTACGATTGCCAATA
>WRII01000037.1 GCA_009782825.1 Peptococcaceae bacterium | reverse complement strand
CACTTAACAAGGCGCCACTTCGTTAGAAATGGGAATTATTTACATCGATATCCTCTGCGGGGGTGACATTTTCAAGAGATAATTAGCACGGATAGGGGGTGACATTTTTAGAGGTTATTGACAATTATATGTCTCCTCCATGTCTCCATGCCGGGAGTTTTCTCATCATGGACAGAGCAGCGCTCTCGGCAGCCTCCCGGGCTAACCCCTGAGTTTTGACGATAAAACCGATTAAGCTTTCCTTCTTTTCTTCAAAAGAGTGCATGGAACCATCCTCATTGGCGCAATGGACACAATACTCCTTGCTCTCGTCACCCATTGCAAAGTCGGACTTTTCTTTCATGGGCATTCCACAAGCGATACAGGTTTTCATGTTCTTTCCCTCCAAATTTTATTGTTTTATCAACGCCAAAAAACTCTCAATCAAGGAGCTTTTGCAGCGTGCCAAAACCGATTCCCGTGGTGCGAACAGCTCTCCATTCAACAGATAGTAGTGAACCAAGCCAAGCCATGTATTGAACAGCATGTGAAAAGGGATCTCCTTAATTTTTCCCGCACGCATTTCAGGCTCCAGGGCTTGCAAAAAATGTATGGACACCGTAGATTGTATGGCTATAAAAGTGTTTTTAACTTCTTCCGGCAGGTAAACGGCTTCTTTAGTCAGGCGTTTGTAAAATCCTTCATGTTTGATCAACACATCAATATGCATACTCAGCAGTTTTTCAATGTTCCTGCCTGATTCGGACAGTGAGTGTAACTCACTTTTGATATCTTGGGAGAATTCCTCCAGCAGACAGACTAAAAGGTCTTCGACGGTTGGGAAATGAACAAAGATTGAACCGTGAGAAATCTGCGCTTCTCCGGCAATGGCAATCGTAGGCGCGGAAAATCCTTGTTCGGAGTATACTTTTATTGCAGTGTCAATAATTTTTCTCTTTGTTTGCGCTTTTTGCATCTGGCGTTTTCCTGGCATTGAGCACCCTCCATTTTAATGAATCTACACTCAATGAATTAATACTCAATTAGTCTTTACTTAATGAGTATACACTCATTATATTACCAAGATCTCAACATGTCAACCCCCCAAGCCGCACTACCGCACTAAAGCGGATTAGTACCTTACAGACGCGAAGCGTCAATAAAAAAACGAGAAAATTTAATACTGACCACTAACCACTGACCACTGATCACTGACGATCACTGACCCCTTGCGGGCAAAGCCCGCATCAGGTTAATTTTACCAGTTGCATTTTTCCCTTATTTCCCCTAAGATCAAGAAAAAATAAAGAGGACGGTTTTTTATGTTGAAAAAAATCTTAGTATCCACATTAATTGTTGTCATGAGTCTATCATTGGCTTCCTGCAGCGAGGTCCTCCCCTCAAACCAACTCGTGGTAAATGTTCTTAATGTGGGGCAAGGCGATTGTATATACATCCAGCTTCCTAATGATGAGACGATGCTTATTGACGCAGGGGAACACACTCATTCTCAGGATATCATTAACTTTATCCAGGGAACAGGGATACGAACATTAAATTATGTTATTGCGACTCACCCTCACTCCGATCATATAGGGGGCATGGCTGCCGTCATTGATGCTTTTGATGTAAAGAATGTGTACATGCCCAAAATAGCTCATACGACCGTCACTTTCGAAAGACTTCTTGACACTATCGATGCCAAGGGATTATCCATACAGACTGCGAGAGCAGGGAAAATACTATTTGACTACGGGACCTTAAAAGCCGAAATCATCGCTCCTAATAAGGATAAATATGAAGACCTCAATAATTACTCTGCAGTCATACTCCTTACATATGGCTCTAAGAAATTTCTTTTTATGGGAGATGCGGAAAAAGAGATAGAAGCAGAAATCTTATCAAAAGGGGATATCTCTGCGGATGTCATAAAAATAGGCCATCACGGCAGCCATACCTCTACAACTCAGAATTTTATTAATGCTGTGAATCCGTCAATTGCCATAATCAGTGTCGGGCAAGATAATAAATATGGACACCCTTCCGCTGCTGTTCTCTCAACCCTTGAAAAGGCCTCTATTGATATCTGGCGCACAGATGAGACAGGAACTATACTTATCAAGAGCGATGGAGAGACTATCACCCATGCCATGCCTCATTAAATTTTCTTGAATAGGAGTGTAATATATGCAGGTTATTGTAGACAGAATAGAAAATGACATCGTCATGATCGAACTTCCCGATGGACAGACAGTAAACATTCCCAGAGTTTTGGTTCCAGATGCCGCAGAAGGAGATGTTTATGTCATAAGCAAAGATACGACTGAGACAGAAAGTCGTCGTGACCGTATAACACAAAAAATGAACAGGCTTTTTATTGATTAGCCCACAAGGAATCTGGATAAGGAATCTGGATTAATTTGACACTTTTTTCAAATATGTATACAATGATCCCTATTAAGGTCACAGAGCTATTGTCCGGGTTATTTAGGTAGAGTAGTCCCTTAGGACAAGCCTGGCGGCCTGTACGAGTCCGATATGAGGTGGTTTCTTGCAGTTACGCTATGCAATTGATGCTGTCTTTGTTTTGATTATTATTCTTATAGGTATCCATGGTTTTCGCCGAGGGTTTCTCGGCAGCACTATCTCCATGGGGGGGAAAATAGGCGCCGTTCTTGTGGCCGTTTGTTTCCGTGTCCCTTTTTCACAGCTCCTTGATTCTCTATTCCACTTGCGCCAAAAGATCACTCCTGTTGTTTTTGCTTCTGTGAACACCCTTGTCACGGATGGCCTTGAGCAAAAAACCGCCGCTTTTCCCTTACCTCCTTCTCCCGCAGCCTCGTCCTATGGATCTTATGTCGCGACCCTTCAAGATACTTTTGTCAACCACTTCAGTGATACGTGTGTCTCTTACCTGCTGGAGATTATTGCTGTTTTCATTCTCCTTTTCATGGTTTATTTTTTCGTGTCTCTCCTCATCAAAATTTTCATCAGACCTTCGCCTAAAAAAATTTTCGACAAACACTCTGGATCCCCTTGGAACAAAGGCGCGGCCCTCAGTAAAGGAACCAGCCTGCTCCTCAGCTGTGTTTGCATGATCCTCTTTATTTCCTTATTCTGCGGGGTGATCCACCCTCTCTTACAAGTCGCACCGCAGTTGGAATCAGAGCTCAATCACTCCTTCTTCTATCCGCTTCTTACTAAGACTTCCCAACCCTATATTGAAGCCATTATTTCAAATCCCTCAAACCATATGACCAATTTCTTTCCCCCTGACCTCCTGCCCGTTGACTTGCTTCCTCCCGAGTTGACGCCAACCTTCAAGAGCCTTAAAATTTAAGAAAAGTACCTATTAGGAGGAATCCCTTATGTCTCTTCATCTTGGAATCATTGGATTGCCCAACGTGGGCAAAACCCTTCTTTTTAATGCTATGACAAAGGCCGGCGCCGAGTCGGCCTCCCATTTCGGCGCCAAGAAGGCAAATATCGGGATCGTCAATGTTCCTGACTCCCGCCTGCTTGATCTCTCTAAAATTGTTCATCCTGAAAAAATCGTCCCTGCCACAGTGGAATTTGTGGACATTGCCGGGCTTGGCCATGGATCCCCGCACAGATCCGAAGGGGATCCCAAAGGAAAGCCTCAGGCTCAAAGCACTGCCTTTTTGTCTGATATTCGTGACGCCGACGCCTTGATCCATGTCGTTCGCTGTTTCGAAGATGATAATGTTTTTCATGTCAATACTTCCGTGGATCCGGCACGGGACATTGAAACCATTCGCCTGGAACTCATCCTTGCGGATCTGGAAAGCCTTGAACGCCGCAAACTCAAGCTGGCTCCTATGATCAAAGGCCGGGACAAGGCCGCCCAACGGGAGAACGACCTTTTAGATACGTTAAGTCAGGCTTTCTATGACGGCAAGACAGCCGCACAGGTCAGTCTCACCCCAGAGGATATCCAATTCCTGAAGAAAAACATAAGCTTCTTGACCTGGAAACCCGTGATTTATGTAGCTAATATCTCCGAAGCTTCTTTAGCCCGCCCTACAGAACATCCCTATTGCCGCCAGGTATTTGATGCCGCAGCCCACGAGCACGCGGAAGCCCTGGCTATCTGCGCCGGTCTTGAGTCGGATTTGGCCACGTTTACAGAACAGGAACGGAAGGAGTATCTCTCTGAGCTCGGTGTTGAGAAAACCGACCTTGACCGTCTCATTCAAAGAGCCTTTGATCTCCTTGGCCTGATGACATTCTTCACGGCAGGGCCAAAAGAGGTCAGAGCCTGGACTATCCGCAAAGACACTAAGGCGCCTCAGGCAGCCGGGGTCATCCATTCGGATATTGAACGCGGATTCATCAAAGCCGATGTGATCACCTATGATCACTATATGGCCTACGGCGGCGAAAAGGGCGCTAAAGAAAAGGGCCTCTTCCGCTTGGAAGGAAAAGAGTACATCATGCGTGACGGAGACATTGTGAACTTTCGTTTTAATGTTTAAAATTCGAGCCCCCTTACCCGATTCCCCGTGCATGAGATGTTCAACAAATGGGAAGACTGTTAACCCTGGAATCTTTGAGCCAAACAACACCCTTTTCAGGAGGTTCGCCTGTTGAGCGCCTATCCCCATTCTTATGCCTTACCCTTTAATCAATATCGTACTCACCACGCAGATCTTGTCGGACTCCATAGACTGCGCCGCCGCTTTCTGTCTCTGATTTCCCATCAGGTCCATCGCCCTCATGTTTTGCTCTGTTTGGGCAGTAATCGCTCAACCGGCGATTCTCTGGGCCCCCTGACCGGAACCAAGATCGACACGCGCGCGCCCTCAAATATAAAAATCTTTGGCACGTTGGACAACCCTGTTCACGCTCGCAACTTGGAAAACACGCTATGTCTGATTAAAGATCTCTATCCGAATCCCTTCATAATAGCTCTGGACGCCACGCTAGGCACTCGTCAGTCCGTTGGCTTTATAACCCTTTCTTTTGGTCCCTTGCGTCCAGGCTCCGCCTTGAAAAAGCGTCTGCCTCCCGTGGGGGATATTCACTTAACGGGTGTTGTCAATGTTAATCGCCTGATACAGTCTCTTGTTCTCCAAAGCACACCTTTAAATTTAGTTTGGCATATATCAGATTTCTTTTTTGAGCTTTTTGCGTCGATTCCTTATTATCAGCTCTTTAAGCCCACTTAACCATTATCGGGCGAATGTTCCACGTGGAACATTCTTGAACTTAATCCATTTTGGCTAATTCTATGATGTAAAAACGTGTTTTGAGTTAAATGGGTTAATAATTTGCGTTGAAAATCGTGCTGTGTATCCTGTGTTGTGAAAGATGGGGTTTATAGTGCAAAACTCTCGTTAAATAGTATTGATATTTCTACAGTAAATTGACATGGCATGTTACTCATCGATTACATCGCCACATGCCAGGTCTCCATCAATCGCTCAAGGTCCTCACGAGAAAAATATTCGATTTCAATCTTCCCCTTAGACGCCGTCCCCTTGAGTTTAACTTTCGTCTGAAAAAGAGAACGCAATTGCTCCTCAATATCCGTAAGATAACTATATTCTTTCACAGGAAAAGCTTTTTTAGACATAGCAGAGGGAGAAGGAGGGGGGGAAGATGTGATTTCTTTAAGCACCTCTTCAGTCCTGCGCACTGAAAGCCCTTCATTAACAATACGCCGCGCGAGCGCGACCTGAGCTTCCTCGCCATCCAGGCTCAACAAAACCTTAGCATGCCCTAAAGAGATAGCCTCCTTGTTCAGCATATCCAGGATTTCGCCAGGAAGTTGGATGACGCGAAGCAAGTTGGTAATTGTTGAACGGCTCTTTCCTACCCGGTTCGCAATCTCCTCCTGCGTCAAGTTGTACTCATCAATGAGACGGGCATAAGCCCATCCTTCTTCCAGAGGCGAAAGATCGTCCCGCTGAATGTTTTCAATCAAAGCCTTTTCTGTCATTGACTGTTCATCGCATTCATCCAGAACAATGCAGTTAATTTTCTCAAACCCCGCCAAAGTCGACGCACGAAAACGCCGTTCCCCGGCAACAATATAGAAACGCCTTCCGTTCGGACGCACAAGGATAGGCTGAAGGAGTCCATGCTCGCGAATAGATTGAGCAAGCTCATTCAATCTCTCCTCATCAAACTCCTTGCGCGGCTGCCCCGGATTAGGATCCAGATCAGAGAGGAAAATCTCTCTAATCTCATTCCCCGATGGGCCCTCTTCCGTAATCAAGGCTCCAAGACCACGCCCCAGACCTTTCTTAGGCAATCCCTTCGACACGCTCAAGCACCTCCCTGGCAAGATCGCGATACACTTCAGCCCCTCGCGACTTCGAATCATACAAGATAATAGGCAGCCCATGGCTTGGCGCCTCACTCAAACGAACATTGCGCGGAACAATTGTACTGAAAACCTTATCCTTGAAATAGGCCTTAACCTCATCCACAACCTGGATGGAAAGATTTGTCCGTGCATCAAACATCGTTAGAACGACTCCCAGGATTTCGAGTTCCCGGTTAATCGATTTGCGGACGCGCTCCAGGGTTTTCATCAAAAGACTCAGCCCCTCCAAAGCATAAAATTCACACTGGATCGGCACAAGAATATCCGTCGCCGCACACAAAGCATTAAGAGTCAACAGGCCCAAGGAAGGAGGGCAATCGATAATAACAAAATCATACTTATCCCTAATCTCATAAAGAGCAGACGCCAATTTTCCTTCCCGGTTGATTTCCGCCACAAGCTCAATCTCAGCCCCCGCCAGTTCAATCCGCGCCGGAATAATCCAAAGATTAGGAACCTCTGCTTCCAGAATAACCTCCTCAATGGGAACATCATTAATGAGAACATCGTAAATACATTGGGACAGATACTGTTTCGAGATCCCGGAGCCTGTTGTCGCATTTCCTTGAGGATCAAGATCCACCAAAAGAATACGATACCCTTGCTCCGCCAAACTCGCGCTCAAATTCACCGCACTCGTCGTCTTCGCCACGCCGCCTTTTTGGTTGGCAATCGCAATAATCTTATTCAAAAAAACCCCTTCTTTCTTGAAAGCTGACATTCAAAATGATTTCACTCCCTCCTCTCCTTCCATACTATCAAATTCACAAGGGAAAAGAAAGGGGTTTATAAAGGTTTCTTCGCCGGCTGCCCCGCCCGCCGCGGATAAGAACAGGATGTCGGCATTATTTTTTTTATCACAACAAGAACATGACCTTTCGCTTCCGGCGCCAAATTAACCTCACAAACATCCTCCACACACGCCCCAAAAACCTCCAAAGCATGTCCAGCCCGTTCAATCTCTTCAAAAACTTTCTGACCTTTCGCGGCAACAAAATACCCCCCGACTTTCAAAAGGGGAATCGCATATTCAAGGAGCACAGGCAAGTCAGCTACAGCCCGGGACACCACCCCATCCGCCTTCTCGCGAAAATCGCTCCTTCGCCCCAAATCCTCAGCCCGAATGTGCAGGCAGGCCACATCCAGTTCAAGCGCGCAAGCTACATGTTCTAAAAAAGATATTTTTTTCGCCGAAGCCTCCACAAGAGTCATTTTCATATGAGGTTGCATAATCTTGATCACCATACCCGGGAAACCTGCCCCTGTGCCGATATCAATAATGTGTGGGGGAACCGGCACAGCAGACAGCGAAGCAGCGGGGGAGCTTCTTGTGGAAGAATCGTCATCCGGAGCGAGGGAAGGCAAAGCAGGAAAAATCGCAGATAATTTTAGAGACAGGATCGCAGAATCAAAAAAATGCTTGAGAATAATTTGACGAGGATCTGTTACAGCCGTCAGATTCATTCTCTCATTCCATGAAAGTAGATATTTTCCATACATAGACAGTGCATGCGCCTGCTGCTCTTCAACACTAAAATCCAGGTATTCAGAAGCAAGTTCATGTATTTTAGACATAAAATATTCTTGTATATTTTTATGTATGTTTTCTTGTGAGTCCCCGGCGTTCTTTTTATACATGTGTAGTCAGCACTCCTCTCAGGGAGTATCCCTAATGACAGTCCAAGACGGCGAACCCCCTCATTTGAAATTTCCCATCATTCAATAAAAGTATTATAATATATCTATTTCCAAAGCTCAACGAGCTCGAAGGCGAAAAAGCAAGTCATAATGTTAACTTTATTCAACTTTATTTCTCGCCCGTCCCTTAGGGGCTGTAACTAAATGAGTTTGACTCAAATCAAGACAGAAACAGGTGATTTTGTGAACGAGGCCGTCTTAGAACTGATAAACGAAAACCCCATCACCATTACGCCGCTGCATGATCTTCTCATAAAGATGAACACGGTAGACATTGCCGAAGTTTTTGAATCCTTAGATAAAGAAAAAACCATACAGGTATTCAGGCTCCTGCCGAAGAGCCTGGCCGCCGACGTTTTTTCCTATATCGTCCCCAGAACACAGCAGGTAATCGTTGAGGCGCTGACAGATGGGGAAGTCGGGAAAATCATTAACGAGCTGTATATGGACGACGCGGTTGATTTTATTGAGGAAATGCCGGCCAACGTCGTCGAGCGCGTGTTAAAAAATATCTACGACGATAAAAGACAGCTCATCAATCAGCTTTTGCAATATCCCGAGGACTCTGCCGGCAGCATTATGACAACAGAATATATTGCTTTGCGGGAAGACGCCTCCGTGCGAGAAGCCTTTGACACCATCAGGGCCACCGGGGTCAACAAAGAGACCATCTATACCTGCTTTGTCATCCGTCGCGACAGGCTGCTGGTCGGCGTGATCTCGGCAAAAACACTGCTGCTGTCAAAACCCCAGGATCGGATCGGCGACATCATGGATGCCCGCCTGATATTAGCTCACACCACTGATGACCAGGAAAATATTGCTGATCTGTTTAGAAAATATGACCTGCTGTCCTTGCCTGTTGTTGATAAAGAGCAGCGGCTGGTCGGGATTGTGACCGTGGACGATATTGTCAAAGTTATCGGAGAAGAATTCGGTGAGGATATAGAAAAAATGGCGGCCCTGAACCCTTCCTACGAGCCTTACTTAGATTCAAAAATCTTCAGACTGGCCGGCAACCGCATTGTCTGGCTCATGGTGCTGATGCTCTCCGCCACCCTTACCGGCTACATCATTTCCAGCTTTGAGGAGTCTCTCGCTGTGATGCCTGCCCTTGTCGCCTTTATCCCCATGTTGATGGGAACCGGGGGCAACGCGGGATCCCAGGCGTCCACCCTGATTATCCGCGGGATCGCCTTGGGAGAGATCCAACCCAGAGACATTGTTAGAGTGATTTGGCGGGAAGTGCGTATAGGCCTCATATGTGGTACAGCCCTTGGACTTGTAAATTTCATCCGTGTCTATATAACCAACTCTCAAGACGCGATGTTGTCTCTGGCTGTAACCCTCAGCTTGATTGTGACAGTCATTTTGGCCAAAAGCGTTGGCTGCCTGCTGCCTCTCGCGGCGAGAAAGCTGGGAATAGATCCGGCCCTTCTGGCGGCCCCCCTCATTTCAACTCTTATTGATTGCACATCTTTGCTCGTGTATTTTACAATCGCCAGAATGATTCTGCAAATATGAAGAATAGTCAATATGAAGAATAGTCAATAAAAAACAATAAAATCCAATACTGACCACTAACCCCTGATCACTGACCACTTGCGGGCAAAGCCCGCGTTAGGTCTTTCTGCCCTTCTGTTCCAAATAAATAAGCAGCACCGATATATCGGCAGGGTTCACCCCGCTGATCCGCATAGCCTGCCCCACACTCTCCGGGCACACTTCCCGAAGGCGCGCTCTCGCCTCATTCGCCAATCCATATATGTCCTCATAAGGCAGATTCTCAGGCAGCTCCTTATCCTGCATACGCTTGAAGCGCGCAATCTCTTCTTTCTGCCGTTCTATATACCCATAATATTTTGTTCTGATAAGAGCTTCCTCAAGAATATCATTCTCCTCATCAGCAACAAGCCCCTCATCAGCAACAAGTCCCTCATCAGCAACAGGCTCCTCATTCTGTCCCTCCAGACTCCTCTCCCTCACATGCGCAGAAAGCTTTCTCGCTTCCGCAAAGGAAATCTCTGGGCGCTTTAAGACTTCCGCCAGCTTTATCCCACTGCGTAAAGTCGAACTCTTCACCCGTTCCAACACATCCCGCACCCGCTCATCCGCCGGAGAAAGCACAGCCCTTTCCCACACCTCTTCCATCTTCTCCATCGCCTCCGCCTTTCGGGTAAACCACCTCCAGCGCTCATCCTCCACAAGACCCAGGGCACGGCCTTTTTCCGTCAACCGCATATCCGCGTTCTCTCCACGCAAGGTCAAGCGGTACTCCGCCCGGGACGTCAACAGGCGATAGGGCTCAGCAATCTCCCGGTTAACCAGATCATCCACCAACACCCCCAGATACCCTTCATATCTCTGCACCACAAAAGCCGGCTGCTCCTTCACCTTCAGCGCCGCGTTGATCCCCGCCAACAGACCTTGACCCGCCGCTTCCTCATACCCAGAAGTTCCATTGATTTGCCCCGCACAAAACAATCCCGGCCAAGCGCGCATCTCCAAAGCCAAGCTCAGCTGAGCCGGCTTAACATAATCATATTCGATCGCATATCCAGGCCTCAGCAGGTGAGCTCTTTCCAAACCCGGGACACTATGCAGCACATCCACTTGGACCTCTTCCGGCAAGCTCGTCGACAACCCCGCCACATAAAGCTCCGGCACGTCATGTCCCTCAGGCTCCAAAAAAATCTGATGACTGGGACGCTGCGCGAAACGGACAATTTTATCCTCAATAGACGGACAGTACCGGGCGCCAATCCCTTCCACAACCCCCGTAAACAGGGGTGCCCGGTGAAGATTCTGACGAATCATCTCATGGGTATGCTCTGTCGTATACCCCAGATAACACGGCATCTGCCGGCCGGGATCCCGTCCCCAAAACACACTCTCCACAGGCATAAACGAGAAACCCCGCGGCTTTTCATCGCCTTTTTGCACCTGAAAAGCCTCAAAATTCACATCACGGCATAAAATCCGCGGCGGGGTTCCCGTTTTAAACCGCCCCATTTGCACACCCATATCTATAAGCTGGGCCGGAAGATCCACCGACGTCATCTCTCCCGCCGGCCCGCCGGCATAGAGAACATCCCCCATAATAATTCTGCTGCGCAGAAACGTCCCCCCGGTCAAGATCACCCCACACGCTTTATAGCAAGCCCCCGAGCGCGTGATGACACCGGAAACAGCCTGCCCCTCCATGTGCAGGCTATGCACCTCAGCCTGACGGATAGTAAGGTTTTCCTGGTGGGCCAGCACCGCACCCATAGTTTTGTGATACGCGATCTTATCCGATTGTATTCGCAGCGCCTGAACAGCAGGGCCTTTGCCCATATTAAGCCGCCGAACCTGCAGAGACGTCCTGTCCGCCACAAGAGCCATCTGCCCCCCCAAAGCATCAATCTCCCGGACGAGATGTCCCTTAGCCGGCCCCCCCAGGGACGGGTTACAATACATGTGCGCCACTCGGTCCCAACTCATCGTGAGCAGCAGCGTCCGGCACCCGAGACGCGCCGCAGCCAAAGCCGCCTCACACCCGGCGTGACCCGCCCCTACCACAATAACGTCAAAAGACCCGGCCTGATAGATGTAGACCTCATTCATGCAAAAGCCACTCCAGGGCATTAATTTGTTTAATTCCGTTATGTGACGCCTTAGGGGTGAAATCCATGGTAAGTAAATATTTAGGGTTGTGATCGCGAACCGCTTCCAGCGGCGCAAGTTCTCGCTCCAACAGAGTTTTTCCGCTGCCGGACTCACCCTCCACAGTGTAAGCAATCTGGTAATATTCCTCGCCATCCTCGCCGATAGCAACAAAATCCACCTCAGTAGCGCCCATTTTGCCAACGTAAATCTCATACCCTCTGCGCAGCAACTCCAAATAAATAATATTTTCTAAGATATGCCCCATATCAGCCCTCTTACTCCCCAGCAAGTAATACCGCAAGCCGATATCAGAAATATAATATTTCGCCCCTGTCGCAAGCAGTCTCCTCCCTTTGATATCATAGCGGTTCACTCTATAGAGAATGAAGCTCTCCGTCATGGCCTCCAAATAATTCTCCACTGTATGAACAGAAATCTTCCGGCCCTCCGAAATCATCGTATTCGCAATACGTGTCGCCGACATAATATTGCCAATATTATCGAAAGCAAAGCGTGTCAGATTTTGCAGTCCCGCTACATCCGTAATCTTCTTCCTTGCAACCATATCCTTCAGAATAACAGAATCCAAAATTCCCCCTAAATAGGCGCGAATATCCTTTTTTTTCTCGAGTTCCAAAGCATAAGGAAACGAACTATTCTCCAGATAATTTTGGTACTTAATAATCAGGTCACTCTCTCCTCGTGCGGAGATATACTCCTTAAAAGAAAAAGGGAGCATTTTAATCTCGACATACCGCCCCGATAGCAGCGTCGCCAGCTCTCCAGAAAGAATATAGGCATTGGATCCTGTAATATACACATCACAATTCTCACAAACATATAAGCCATCCACAGCTTTCTGAAACTCTGGTACCGTTTGAACCTCATCAATAAAAATATAGTTCATACAGTCTTCCTGCACCTGTTCCTTGATAAATTTATACAACTGCATGTAAGTTCTCAGCTCATGATATTCCGGGTATTCCAAATTAATCCGGATAATCTGCCTCTCTTCCACACCCTGCTTTTTTAGATGCTCGATGTAAAGATCAAACAGTGTGGATTTGCCACATCTGCGGATACCCGTCACGACCTTTATAAGATGCTTATCCCGAAAGCGGATGAGCTGGTCAAGATAATGGGGACGCAAGACCCATCTATTCATAAAAGATCCTCCTTTTCATGAATCGTATAACATATATTAAGGATATTCTTGCCTCACTTCCCAATACAAAACCTCTGAAAAATCCGCCCAATGACATCCTCCCGCACATCATGCCCTGTCACCAAAGAGATTTCCTCCACAGCGGCCATAATATCGATGGAAATCAAATCCAACGGCACCCCTGAACCCACCGCCTCTAACACCTTTTCCACAGAGATCAGGCTGGCTCTCACAGCTTCAATTTGGCGCATATTGGAAAGCACCGGCTGCTCATACATATTGAATCCATCCATAAACCTTCTTTTTAATTCAGCCTCCAGAACCTCAAATCCCATGCGATCCTTTACAGAAAAAGGAATCCACGTCAGGGACTTTTCTATCCCGGCACACCTTCTTCCCTCAGCTTTGTGATGAGAGCTCTTGTTTTCCTTCTCCAACAGATCCATCTTATTCACAAGAACAACAGCCTTTTGCCCATACTCCCTTAAAACCTCGTCTTCTTGCGGCAAAAGAGCTGCGTCCTCACATAGTCTCGTCCCATCCACCAAAAACAAAATAATATCCGCCTCATCCAAAGCCCGTCTCGTCCGTTCAATCCCCAAGATCTCTATCGGATCGCTGCTTTCCCGGAGACCCGCCGTATCAATCATATGAAGAACACTCTCCCCAAAATGAACATACTCATGAATCTCATCCCGGGTTGTCCCCGGAATCTCCGTCACAATAGCCCGTTCCTCTCCCACAAAAGCATTGAGCAGACTCGACTTTCCCACATTAGGCGCCCCGGCAATAACCGTCCGGATACCGTCGCGGATAATCCTGCCCCTTTTGCTGCCCCGCAGAACCTCCTCCATAGATTTCTTAATCCCAAGAAGCCTCTCTCGCAGCAAGTCCTTCTCCAGAAAGCCCTTCCCAAGGAACCCCTCCTCTCCCTCCATATCATCAGGAAAATCAATATAAGCTTCCACACCGGCCAACACATCCATCATCTCATTCCGCAAGACATTGATACTCTCAGACAATCCCCCCTCCATCTGGAGAAGAGCCAAATCAGCCGACATATCGTTTTTCGCCGTAATCAAATCTATAAGAGCTTCCGCCTGAATCAGGTCCATTTTCCCATTTAAAAAAGCCCTCTTGCTAAACTCCCCAGCCTCAGCCAAACGAGCCCCACACCCACAGCAGACATCAAGGATCCTGTGGGCATTGACCCTGCCTCCGTGACACTGGATTTCCACAAGATCTTCCCCCGTGAAAGAATGAGGCGCTCTCATACGAACCGCCAAGATCTGATCAATCTTCTTCTCACCCTGACAAAACCATCCCAAACATAACACAAACACATCCCCCCGCCGCCAAGCTTCGGAATGCGTCTGAAAGCACGTATTCAGGATCTCTTCCGCTTTAGGACCGCTCATACGGATCACATGGAGAGCCGCCTCTCCCGGCGGTGTGGACAAAGCCACAATCGTCTCAGTCATGGCATTCCATTTCCTTAGGGACTGGCGAGGAACAAAGTTAACCTTATAACTCGTCTTTTCGCCTTCATATTTCGACTATGACTCCTCAGAATGCACATTCAAGGGCTCCGATAAATCCCTGTCTGAATTAAACGAGTCCCTGTCCCTTCCTCGTTTCGGCAAAATAACAACCCGGCGATTGGGTTCCTGCCCCTCGCTGTAAGTGGATATCGTAAAATCATTTTGCAAAGCCATATGAATCGTGCGCCGTTCCTGGGGATTCATCGGTTCAAGAGCCACGCGGCCCCCCGTTTTCTTAGCCTTATCCGCCAATCTATAGGCCAAACGGGTTAACGTCTCCTCCCGGCGCTTGCGGTATCCTTCAATATCCACAGTCACACGTTTTCTTTCCGCCAATTTTTTAGACAACGCCAAATTCGTCCAGAATTGAATCGCTTCCAGGGTATCTCCCCGTCTTCCAATGAGCATACCCAAGTTATCCCCTGAAATGTTGACAGTTACATCCTCATCCTTTTTGACTACATCAAAGGACGCCTGCACATCCATAGCATCAATCATCTCCTGCAAAAACTGACACGCCATCTCCCCCAAATCCTCTGCTTCGACCTTGATATGGGAAATCCTGACCCGAGCCATTTTCATCCCAAACAGCCCCAAAAACCCCCGGCGTCCTTCCTCTTCAAGAACCTCAATTTCAGCTTGATCCCGATCAATACCCAACTCCATCAAGCCACTCTCAATAGCATTTTCAACCGTTGAAGCAATCTTTTCGACAGTTTTCATGGATAATCGTTCCTCCCATTAGGCTATACCCATATTATTCCTACACTCATATCCATTCCATATCCATACCCGTATTATTATCAAACTTCCTTGATCTAGACAGCTTCGGCTCTTTTTATCTCATCCTCTTTCTTTTTCCTCACATCCAAAATCTTATTAATAACGATGGTCTGCAAAAGTTGCACCCCATTATACGTAATAAAATAAAATCCCATACCAGAAGGAACTACCGTCATAATAAAAGCCATAAAACCCGCCATAAAGATATTCATAAACTTTTGCGAGCCCTGTCCCGGCATCCCTGGATTCTGCGAGAGATCAGCTCCTTTTTTCTTCTTTGTATTCTGTTCCTTTGCCTCTTCTTTTTTCTTCGGTGCCGTATAAGAAGTGGTCAATTTCGTAGATATAAAAGCAGACACACCCACCAAAATAGGCCAGATCAGATAGACATAGGTTTGGAAATCATCGGCAGCAAAAGGTATTGTATCTTCCAATTTAAGACCAAAAAATTTAGCTTCCGGGCCATCCCCATAGGGATGTCTGGTCAGCATCCAATAAAAGCACATGATAATAGGCAGCTGTATAAGCATAGGAAAACATCCCATAGCCGGATTCACTTTTCTCCTCTTATACAACTCCATGACTTTCTGCTGATAAACTTCTTTTCTATTTCCATATTTTTTCTGAAGTTTAGCCTGAATAGGCTGAATTTCCTTCATCTTACGCATAGACACAGTCTGATTCCAGCCCAAAGGAACCAGAGCTAATCTGATCACAATTGTAAACAGCACAATAGCAATGGCATAAGAAGGAATATTAATCATCACAGTAAAGGCATAAAACGCGTCCAATATAGAAGAGAGTACATCAATAAAGGGTTGAAAAAATTCAAACATATTAACAAAAGTCCTCCTTAAAACTCAGCGGGACCGGCAATCTAAGCGCGATCAGCGAATTATAATACCATCACACAGGATCGTACCCCCCAGGATGAAAAGGATGGCATTTGAGAAGACGCACAACACTTTTTGCACACCCTTTCAAAAACCCATACTTTGTCACAGCCTGAAGAGCATATTCGGAACATGTCGGATAAAAACGGCAGCTAGGGGGTTTTAACGGAGAAATAGACCGGCGGTAGAACCTGATTAAGAAGAGAACAACCCGGGAAGGAATGCTACACATCACAATATTCCTCCTTTTTTCCACATATAGCAAAGGGACTTCTCAACATCATCGAAAGAAGCGCGGGTTATTGCCGAGCGGGCTATGCATACCATGAGGCAAGGCCCCTTAAAAACAGTTTTTTTCTGCCGCACAACTTCTCTCATCAGACGTTTCGCTCTATTCCTCTTTACAGCGTTGCCAACTTTTTTTGATGCGATAAACCCAATTTGACTCTGTTCAACAGACCTGCCCTTAACAATATAGACAACCACCAAACGAGAAACATACCGGAACCCCTTCGCGAAAACCTTTTTATATTCCTGTTTTTTATTTAAACGGAACTTTCTCTCCAGCATGATAGTACTCTCTTATCATTAGACTGTCAGTCTATGACGTCCTTTCAAGCGACGACGCTTCAATACTTTTCTGCCGCCGGCAGAGCTCATTCTTGATAAGAACCCATGCACACGCTTATGTCTTCTATTTTTGGGCTGATATGTTCTCTTCATGCTTGCACCTCCCTGACCCTGTGAATTTTGACTTACCAAAAACATCCTTGATCTATCACCGTTGGCTCCCGATCTATCAAAGTTGATTTTTGATAATCTACAATTTAAGGTGTTTACAAATTATACTCTATTTAAAATTGATATGTCAAGGAAGGAATTCATCATTTTTGTGGATAACCCCTGATTTCATCCCCTCATATCCTGTCGATATTCTGTTAATAAAATTGCCCGCCTTAATATTGCTGTTGATAACATATTAAAAAATTGTTATTATATGATTACATCTTTTTATGCTGCTCTATATATAACAGACAGGGACTGTGGATATTTCACGGGCCCGTTATGCACAGAAAAATCAAAGAGGAGGCCTTCACAATGATCTCGTCTCCAGATCCCCATCACGCATCTTATCTGGATTCCTTGTGGGAAAACATTCTCACAACCCTCAGAGAAGAACTTAAACCCGCCGTAAGTTATGATACGTGGCTCACATCAACGCGTCTCGTCGATTTTTCCAACAGAGTTCTCACGATCTCCGTTCCTAACGAATACGCGTTGACGTGGATCGAAGGCCGTCATGCCCACCGCATCAGAATGATTGCTCAGACTATTCTGAACCAACCCGTTTCTCTTATTTTTTCTGTCGGACAAGAGGGTCAGAATCTAAAGAACCCTGCAAAATATTCCGGCACTGCCCCCCCCTCTGTTAAGCCCTTTCCTCTCAACCCCAAGTATATGTTCAATACTTTTGTTATTGGCAGCGGCAACCGTTTCGCTCACGCTGCAGCCCTGGCAGTTGCCGATTCTCCCGCTCAATCCTACAACCCCCTCTTCATCTATGGTGGCAGCGGCTTAGGAAAAACTCATCTGATGCACGCCGTAGGCCATGTGATTCAAAAGAATTATCCCCATCTCAAAATCGTCTACGTCACCGGTGAACAATTCACCAACGAGCTGATCGATTCCATTCGCTATGAAAAACAAGTCGAATTCCGCAATACCTACCGCAAAGTTGATCTCCTCCTGATTGATGACATCCAATTTATCGCCGGAAAAGAAGGAACCCAGGAAGAATTCTTCCACACTTTCAATACCCTCTACGAAGCCAGCAAGCAAGTCATCATCTCGTCAGACCGCTCTCCCCGTGAAATTCCTACCTTGGAAGAGCGCCTGCGCTCCCGGTTTGAATGGGGACTTACCACCGACATCAACCCTCCGGATTACGAAACCAGATGTGCAATCCTGCGAAAAAAATCTCAACTGGATAACTTCGATGTTCCCGACGAAATCATCAGTTTTATCGCTACAGAAATTCAATCCAATATCCGTGAACTCGAAGGCGCCTTCATCAAAGTCACAGCCCAATGCAGCTTAACCGATGACACCATGACCCTGGAAAAAGCCAAAGAAGTTCTTAAAGATATGCTGCCCCAGAGCGCGCCCCCCGTGACCCCCGAGATCATCCAAAAAGCCGTCGCCGAACACTATGGGCTAA
Organism: Peptococcaceae bacterium; assembly: GCA_009782825.1. Classification (GTDB taxonomy): domain Bacteria; phylum Bacillota; class Desulfitobacteriia; order Desulfitobacteriales; family Syntrophobotulaceae; genus WRJI01. The sequence continues at coordinate 8,506 of WRII01000037.1, read as the reverse complement.
CCGTTCAGGATCTCAAGCAAAAGACACGAACCCGCACCATTTCGTTCCCCCGCCAGATTGCCATGTATCTCTGCTGCAAATACACAGGCCTGTCACTTCCGGATATTGGAGGAAAATTTGGCGGTCGCGACCATACGACTGTGCTCCATGCCCGTGACAAAATTAAACAATTATGTGAAGATCCCTTCGTAGAGCGCAGCCTCAATGAGATTATTAATAAGATAAGACTCCCGTAATGGGATGTGGAATATGGAGATATACACCTATTATTCATATGAAATCTACAGCTTATCCAGTACTTATTCTTTCTCAAAATACCAGTCTATGCTCACTCTCCATAAGATATGCACAATTGATACATAGAGACGACTACGACTACGGTAATATCTTTTTAATGTTCTGAGATACCCAGTTGAAAGATATCAACTTCATCGATTTACTACAAATCGTTAATACGGAGGTCACATATGAAACTCTACATCGCCAAATCTTCTATCCTTCAAGGGATCCAAGTGGTTCAACGGGCTGTTCCTTTAAAAAGTCCTATGGCGAGCCTCCAATCCATACTTGTAACAGCCTGCAACAATCGAATCACCTTCACAGCCACAGACTTAGAACTTGCTATCAAATATTCTCAGACTGCCCATATTGAAGAAGAAGGAACAATGCTGCTGCCCGCTAAACTTTTTTCCGACATTATTCGCCGCCTGCCGGAAGACATGATCGAGTGCGAAAGTACGGATAGAAGCACCGTGCTGCGCTATGCTGACGCTGATTTTACACTGAACGGGTATGACCCTGCGGATTACCCTCACGTGAGCGGATCTTCCGGGACAGAAGGAATTAATTTTCCCGGACATATCCCGGGACATATTCTGAAAAAATTGATCCAGCAAGTTTCTTTTGCGTGTAAGATTGATGATGAAACAGGAAGTGTTTTTACAGGAATCCTTATGGAAACGGATTTTACTGAGGAAGGTACCTGCCTTTTCACATTGGTGGCCTCAGATACCCACCGCCTTGCCACAAATATGAAAGAAATTAAAAACATACTCTGTGAAGAAGAAACAGCAGAAGAAGAAACAGCACATGAAGTTTTCAGATGGATTATTCCTTACAAGGCTATGTTGGAAATTGGCCGTCTCTTAAAAAATGATGATCACGTGACGATTGAAGGAGATAAAAAGTCTTCACGTCTGATTTTCAGATTTGGCGATACAGAAATTATCACGCGATTGATCCATGGCGTATACCCTGACCACAGACACGTCATTCCTCCTTCCTGCAGCACCAAGATTCTTTTTGACAGGACAGCCTTGCTGGAGGCGGTGGAAAGGGCCAGCCTTTTATCCCGAGACAGTTATTTGAAAACCAGTATTGTTCGTTTTACCATTGAAGATTCCCATATCATGATCAATCAAGCGTCGGAAATGGGTAGAATATTTGAAAAAATCCCTGTGGAGATTGAAGGCGACAACATGAAGATGACCCTGTCTTTTAACATCCTCTATATTATTGACGCCTTAAAGAATATTGAAACAGAAAAAGCAACTTTTGATATATCACGAAACTTTTCCGCGTGTCTCTTCCGGCCTGTGGAGATCGTGGATGAGATAGAGAATAAAAATGAAGAGGAGAACTCTCAGGAAAACTATAATGAAAACTATGTCAGCCTTGTCCTGCCATTGCGTCACTGACGCGGGCTGCGCCCGCAAGTGGTCAGTGATCAGGGGTTAGTGGTCAGTATTGGATTTTATAAATCACAGTTTGGAGAAAGGAGGGCAATGTATGAGGTACACTTGAGGAAACGTATCTCATTGTACACTTTAAATTGCTAAGTCATATGCAGCTATACCATCTGGAGTTACGGGATTTTCGCAATTATAAAGAGGAATATATTGATTTTGAGTCTGGCGTTAATATTTTTATCGGCAATAATGGTCAGGGAAAGTCTAACCTTCTTGAAGCCATCAACTATTTGTCTATGGGAAAGTCCTTTCGGGTCAAACTTCAGACAGATCTGATCCGCTGGGATTGTACGGAATTTTCCCTGAAAGCCCTGTGTCAATGCGGCGGGCATTCTTTGACTATGGAAAGTTCGATGACCAAAGAAAGGAAAAGTCTCAAAATCAACGGCATGCCTGTCAAAAAACTGTCTGACTATATTGGAACTTTGGTGACTGTGTTCTTTACCCCTGACGACTTAAATCTGCTGAAAAAAGGCCCGGCGGAAAGGAGAAAGTTTATTGATCAGCTCATCGCCCAGAATAAACCTCTCTATATCTCTTGGCTCAATCACTATCTCAAAGTCCTCTATCAAAAGAATACCCTTTTGAGACAGCATACCAGAGCATCCCCGGATATCAGAAGCCAACTGGATCTTTGGAATCAACAACTTTTTCAAATCGGCAGCCAAATCATTGAGTATCGATCTCTCTATATTGATGCTTTGCGAGATAACATGACAGAGAGTTTCGACTATCTCTTTGGAGGGGATCAAGAGCTTCATATTGTTTATCAATCCTGTAAGAGGGATACTTATCCTGAGAGTATAGAGAATTTCGCCTATCTTTTGGAAACTCATATGGATCAAGAAATTGAACAGAGAACGTCTCTTTATGGCCCTCACCGGGACGATATTCTTGTTCATTTAAATGGCCGTCCTGCCCGCTATTTCGCGTCTCAAGGTCAGCAAAGAGCCTTGGTCCTTAGTATGAAATTGTCAGAAATGGAAATAATTATAAGAGAGAAAGAAGAACCCCCTCTCTTAATTTTGGATGATGTTTTTTCAGAATTAGATGAGAAGAGGCAAGATTTTTTGATGACCTATATTGCATCCGCAGGCCAACAAACTTTTGTCAGTATTACCCATCTTGATTCTATGGCTCATCTGAAAAAAATAGGACATATTTTTCGGATTCGTGAAGGCAGTATTTACTAAACTCATCTAGAAAAGAGGTAAAAAGAGATGTATTTGCACATTGGCAGTAACCAGATGATCAAATTGGAGGATATCGTTGCTATTGTCAATTTAAAAGGGATTCAGAATGATTCAAGGAAGAAATCCAGAAAAGTTTTAGATAATATTACGGGAAATAAAAGAATCCATAATGTTCTTAAGGACAAAGATTCTGATCTTAATAGTTTGATTGTGACAGAGCAAGGATTTTATACGTCCTCCATTTCCTCAAAGACTTTACTGGAGCGTTCAAAGCGTTAAAGGGCTAACGCGGGCTTGGCCCGCAAGTGGTCAGTGATCAGTGGTTAGCGGTCAGTATTGGATTTTCTTGTTTTTTATTGACGCTTCGCGTCTGTAAGGTACTATAAGCCGTGTTTGAAATAGAAGTTCACTTGCGTTATACTAGAAAAGAAGTGTTCCAGGATCGGATAGACGAACATCGAACATCGAACATCGAACATCGAATATCGAATATTGAATATCGAACAATCGAGTAGGAGGTAGACTCTTGGCGCTGGATAAAAATATTTTTGAACCGGAAACAAATTATAGTTCCGAACAGATTGAGGTCTTAGAAGGTCTCGAAGCTGTACGCAAAAGACCCGGAATGTATATTGGATCCACATCTTCCCGGGGCCTGCATCATTTGGTCTATGAAGTTGTGGACAATAGCATAGATGAGGCGATGGCAGGGTTTTGTACAAAAATTGATGTCATCATTCATGCCGATAATAGTATTACAGTGAAAGATAACGGCCGCGGTATTCCTGTGGATACTCATCCAAAATGGAACAAATCAGGATTAGAGATCGCTTTGACCATGCTCCATGCCGGAGGAAAATTCAACAATGGCCCTTATAAGGTAGCCGGCGGTCTCCATGGTGTGGGTGTCAGTGTGGTGAATGCGCTTTCCTTGTGGATGAAAGCTGAAGTTCGCATTAATGGAAAGAGATATTTTCAAGAATATACCCGGGGTATTCCTCTGACTTCTCTCAAGCAGATTGGAACATACAAAGGAGATTCGGGAACCCTTATTAGTTTTAAACCCGATGAAGAAATATTTGAAGACTGCACCTATGATTATGAAATATTAGCTGAACGTCTGCTGGAATTGGCCTTTTTAAATAAAGATGTGACCATCACCCTTGTGGATGAAAGAAATGACGGCAAGAAAGATATCTATAAGTATTCCGGTGGTGTATCTGAATTTGTCAAACACTTAAACCATAATAAAGATACTTTACACAAACCTATCATTATTGAAAAAAGTCATAAAAAAACCGATGAAAACGGGGCGACTTTAGCAATGATTCAGGTTGAAACAGCCATCCAATATAATAACGGATATTCGGATATTCTTCAATCTTATGTGAATAACATTAATACTCAAGAGGGAGGCACCCATGAAGCCGGATTCAAAGCAGCTTTAACGAGTGTTATTAATGACTATGCGCGCAAATGCGGCATCCTCAAAGCCAATGACAGCAACTTCAGCGGGGATGATGTTCGAGAAGGACTGGCTGTTGTTCTCTCTGTTAAAGTACCGGAACCTCAATTTGAAGGACAAACCAAAACTAAGCTGGGCAACAGTGATGTTCAACCCATTGTCAACGCAGCGGTTCGGGAAGGACTGACAGAATTTTTTGAAGAAAATCCGTCAACAGCTAAAAAGATAGCTGAAAAAACCCAGCAAGCGAACCGGGCTCGTGCTGCCGCGCGAAAGGCTCGGGATCTGACTCGGCGCAAAAATGCCCTTGAAGGCAGCAATCTCCCTGGAAAGCTTGCCGATTGCTCGTGGAAAAACGCCGAATACTGTGAACTCTATCTTGTGGAAGGGAACAGTGCCGGGGGGTCGGCTAAATCAGGCCGGGACAGCCGATACCAAGCGATTCTTCCCTTGCGCGGGAAAATTTTGAATGTAGAAAAATCCCGCCTGGATAAGATCCTGGGAAACGCGGAAATTCGCGCTATGATTACGGCTATGGGCACAGGAATTTCCGATGATTTTATTCTGGAAAAAGCCCGCTATCATAAGATTGTTATTATGACGGATGCCGATGTTGACGGCGCCCATATCCGGACATTGCTTCTCACCTTTTTCTACAGATTCATGACACCTCTCATCAAAGAAGGATATGTCTATATCGCCCAGCCTCCGTTGTTCAAAATCAAAAAAGGGAAAAACATTCACTATGCGTACAGTGATAAAGAAATGGACAGGATATTGACCCAAATCGGCCGGGACAACTGTGATATCCAACGCTATAAAGGCTTGGGAGAAATGAATGCCGATCAGCTCTGGGAGACGACTATGAATCCTGAATCCCGTACCATCTTACAAGTCAAAATGGAACATGCCTTGCAGGCAGAAGAGTATTTCACCATTCTCATGGGAGATAAAGTCGAACCTCGCCGGGATTTTATTCAGAAGAATGCCAAAATGGTGAAAAACCTGGATATATAATATTTTTAGGAGGGTTAATGTCATATGTCCATAGAACTCAACGGTGGGAAAATCCTCCCTGTTGAAATATCCGAAGAGATGAAAAGCTCATTCATCGACTATTCCATGAGCGTCATTGTCAGCCGGGCCCTTCCCGACGTGCGAGACGGATTGAAGCCGGTACATCGCAGAATCCTGTATACTTTTGAAAAATTAGGCATGACCCCGAACAAGAGCTATAGCAAATCTGCCCGCATGGTCGGGGAATGCATGGGGAAATACCACCCTCATGGAGACTCTTCCATCTATGACGCTTCCGTTCGCATGGCCCAGGATTTTAGCAGCCGCTATCCTCTGGTAGACGGACATGGAAACTTTGGATCCATTGATGGTGACGACCCGGCAGCCATGCGGTATACAGAAGCCCGTCTGGCGCCCATCGCCATGTATATGCTGGCGGATATCGAGAAAGATACCGTAGATTTCAAACCTAATTATGATGAGTCAGAGAAAGAACCGACAGTTCTTCCGGCCAAGGTTCCTAACTTACTGATCAACGGATCTTCCGGGATTGCCGTGGGGATGGCCACAAATATTCCTCCTCATAATCTGGGTGAAGTTATTGACGCTGTTCTCTATTTGCTGGGGCGCCGGGATCGTTTGGAAAAACAAGGGGAGACGGAATTCGGCGCTGTTCTGCCAGACGAAGATGTCACAAAAAAAATTATGAAATATATCAAAGGACCCGATTTTCCCACAGGCGGCACCATTATGGGTAACGAAGGTATTATATCAGCCTATACGACAGGACGAGGCAGCGTCAAGGTGCGCGCAAAAGTTTCCATTGAACATATGGAAAAATCCTCTAAAATGCGCATTTTAGTGACGGAGCTTCCGTTCATGGTTAATAAAGCCCGTCTTATTGAAAAAATTGCGGAACTTGTGCAGGAAAAAAAGGTAGATGGTATTACTGAACTCCGGGATGAATCCAACCGTGAAGGGATGCGCATAGTTATCGAACTGCGCCGGGATGTGAATCCGCAGGTTGTTCTGAACCAACTTTACAAACATACTCAACTTGAAGATAGCTTTGGCATTATCATGCTGACTTTGGTGGAAGGAACCCCGCGTATTTTGACACTGCGGGAGATTCTGGACTACTTTATTGAACATCAGAGAGATGTCATTGTTCGCCGCAGCCGCTTCGAATTGAATAAAGCGGAAGCGGAAGCTCATATTGTTGAAGGCTTGCTGCGGGCTTTGGATGTTATTGATCAGATTATTGCCTTGATCAGATCCTCTAAAGATGACAGCGAAGCCAAGCCGCGCCTGATGGAAGAATTTAACTTCAGCGAACGCCAGGCTCAGGCGATTCTTGATATGAGGCTGCGCCGATTGACCGGTTTGGAACGGGAAAAACTCGAGGATCAATATACAAGACTTTTGAACGAGATCGCTTATTTGAAAGCTGTCCTCAATTCAGACAGTATGGTTCGGGAAATCATCGGAACAGAGCTGAAAGAAATCCGTAAAAAATTCGCAGATGAACGCCGTTCTTCTATCAGTATCGACGCTACAAAAATGGAAATTGAAGATCTGATTGCCCAGGAAGACGTGGTTATTACCGTAACACACCGCGGTTATATCAAAAGGCTGCCTCTGACTACCTATCGCAGTCAGCGTCGAGGAGGACGGGGAATAAGCGGTCATACAACCCGGGACAATGATTTTGTGGAGCGCCTGTTTATTACCTCCACACATCACTACATTATGGTTTTTACCTCCCGGGGCCGGGTGATGCGTCTCAGAGCTCATGAGATTCCCGAGGGAAGCAGGACAGCCAGAGGAACTGCGATTATCAATCTGCTGAATCTGTCTCAGGACGAAAAGATGGCCGCTACGATTGCGGTCGAGGACTTCTCCGAAGACCAATATCTGCTGACAGTTACCCGCCGGGGAATTGTTAAGAAAACCTCCCTGAAGGATTACGATACCCAACGCAAAGATGGACTCATCGCCTTAACCCTTGATGGGGATGATGAGCTCATTGGCGTGCGCCTCACCAGTGGTCAGGACAGTATTATGCTGGCTACAGAAAAGGGTTTGGTCATTCACTTTCTCGAAAGCGATGTCCGCCCTATGGGCAGAACAGCCCGAGGGGTCAAAGGGATTAACCTTGCCGATGACGATAAAGTCGTTTCCTTGGATGTCCTCAGTAACTCCCAAGGAGAGACTCTCGAAGTGTTGACACTCACCGAATGGGGATTCGCCAAGCGCACTCATGTGGATGAATTCCGCCTGCAGAGCCGGGGCGGTAAAGGCATTATCGGACACAGAATTAACGACAGAACCGGCAACCTGATCGGCATGCGCATTGTGACAGCGGAAGAAGAGTTGATGGTTATTTCCGAGAATGGTATCATTATCCGCCAGCGTGTTGATGGCATATCTACAATAGGCCGCAGCACCCAAGGAGTTATGGCCATGCGCACCGGGGAAAGCCGCGTTGTGGCTATTGCGAAATTTGTCAAGAGTGATTATGATAGTGGCATTGAAGAGAATGGGGTGCTCGGCACTGAAGGGGAAGAAGATATAGAAGAAGATGATGAATAAAGAGAGTAAAGCAGAGAAGATCGAAGTACACCTTACTAACGCAGTAGAATTTACTAACGCAGTAGAACTTACTAACGCAGTAGAATTTACTAACGCAGTAGAATTTACTAATGAAGTAGAATCTACTAATGTGGCAAAACTTACTCATGTAGCGGGTCTAACTGACGGCAAGTTTCCCCCGTCTCTGCTGAAAGACCTTCTCCGGTGGCGCGGCGCTGAGAGCGCCGACGTCTTGGCCGGGCCCGGTATTGGTGAGGATGCGGCTCTGATCCGCTGGCCGGAAGGAGCCTTTCTGGCAGTTTCCAGTGACCCTATTGTGGGGGCGCAAAAAGGAGCGGGACATCTGCTTGTAGCCATCAACGCCAATGATATAGCCTGCAAGGGGGGGGATCCGCAGTTTCTTCTTGTTACCCTCATTGTCCCTCATGAAAAAGGCCCTGAGACCGCCCATGCTCTCATGGAAGAAATCGATGAAAGCTGCCGGAGAATAG
>WRII01000036.1 GCA_009782825.1 Peptococcaceae bacterium | reverse complement strand
GTTATTTATAATCATGCCGAGGCAATGGCATTAATTGATTCACAAAACGAGGAACCACAAAGCGAGAACCTGCAAAATGAAAACTCTAACCATATTATTAATATTATTGGAGGCAGTACCTGTCTAGTAAGCCTTGTCATAGTGACTATCTTCATAATTAAAAAAAAGAACGTCTAACAAGCCTCGTTATTTTGTCAACTATTAAATTGAGCAAATGACGATCAAGGTCCACCCAGGTCCACCCACCTTTTCCCTTGAACAATTAGGAATTGATTATGTCGTGAAAATCCCTGTTAACAATTATAATCTCGGGTCAACGGGCTCGCTCTCCAAAGCCAGCACTCCAAACACACACTCATGCACCCGATACAAAGGCTCATTCCGCGCAAAGCGTTCCAACGACTCCATACCAAGGGCAAACTCATTCAGCGCCAGATTGCGTTTTTTAGATAACGATCGCTTTTTCAGCCGGGTCAAATTATCCTCCAACATATACTCAGGGCCATAGATGATGCGGAGATATTCGCGTCCACGGCACTTGACGGCAGGCTGTAATACCTCTGTGCCTTTGGCCGCGATAAAGTCATAAGGCTTGACCACCATACCCTCGCCGCCGGAAGCGGTCAATTCTTCCCACCATGTCACACCGGCGGCCACGCTGCTTTCATCCAGTAAATCAACGGTCAGATACTTGGTGGCCATAAAAACCGGATCTGTCCCGGTCATGTACTGAGCGATGGTTTCCATATGCCAGATATGGCCTTTGTCACACCAGGCCTTCCCCTCAGTCGCCAAGATATGAAAAGGGGCGATGCGGTAATCATCCAGACTCTTGACATCCCAACAATAACGGCGGTATGCGTCGGTGTAGAGGTTCAGCGCATCGGCCCGGGCCTGATACCGCTCTAACAATAGGCCTAAATCCGCCTTGTGACTGGAGTGGGCTTCCACATTCACGTTTCTGCCGCCTAAAGTAACAGCCGCTTTTGTGATCGCGTCAATAACCGCTGTGGATCCGCTCCGTCCGGCGCGCCCAACGGGGGCATACTGCTCTTCCAACAGTTTTTGCGCTTTAGCCGACCACGGCATAAGCTCTGTATCAAGGCATACCCAATCGGTTTTAAAATCGCTCCAAAAGCCGGAGGCGGTCAATGCCTTTTGGAGCCGCTGCAGCAATGTCTCCTCTATCTTGTTGTTATCTTTGTTGTCTTTGTTGTTATTATCCTTGCTGTCATCAAAAAAATGCCGTCCGGTTCTGGTATAAATAATGCCGCAGGTGCCGTCGTTTACCTTGAAACGCCGGGCGGCGGTCTCAGTGTCGCGGCACAGCACAATCACCGCCCGGGAACCCATGTGCTTTTGCTCACAGACAACCTTGCCTACGCCGCGGGTTTTGTAATACTCGAAGGCGTCGGTGGGATATTCTAAATACTCCGGATGTTTACTCGTTTCACAGGGAGACATGGTGGGCGGCAGATAGATAAGCCAGTGGGGGTCGGCGGCAAAACGGCTCATGACCTCTAAGGCGGCGGCGGAGTTTTCAGCATTGATTTTGATGCTGCGGCGCAGACGGGTGGCGAGATATTTCTGCCCCAGCACATCATCAATATTTAAGATGTCGTCGGTCTCAGTGCTGCCGGCAGGCTTGTCCAGGAAGGGTTTTGCCGGCGTGTCATACTCCCGCTCCGCGTCAATCTGTACCGTTTCTTTTTCGGGGTAGAGAAACGCGGTGAGTTTTCCGCCGAACACGCAGCCGGTGTCGATGCAAAAAGTGTTGTTGATGGCCTCAACATCGGGGGTAGGTGTGTGGCCATAGACCACCATCGCCTTGCCACGGTACTCGTTTGCCCAGGGCAGCCGCACAGGCAAGCCGTATTCATCGGTTTCGCCCGTGGTATCGCCGTACAAACAAAAACTGCGGACACGCCCGCTGCCGCGTCCCTGATATTTTTCCTTCAGTCCTGCGTGAGCGACAACCAGTTTGCCGCTGTCAAACACATAATGGCTGATAAGATCGTCTAAAAAGGTTTTAACTGTCACAATGAAGTCCTCGCTTTGGGAACTCAGCTGATCAACTGTTTTATCAAGCCCGTGGGTCAGCTGCACATTGGAGCCGCGCAGTTTTCTCAACAGTTTCACATCATGGTTTCCGGCGATACAATAGGCGGCGCCTGACTGCACCATGTTCATCACAAGACGCAGAACCTCAACATTATGGGGTCCCCTGTCACACAAGTCCCCAAGAAATACCGCCCGGCGCCCTTCCGGCGGAACAGCGGTGCAAATCTCTTGATTTACCGAATAGCCAAGTTTATCAAGCAGGCTGCAGAGTTCGTTGTAACAGCCGTGAATGTCGCCGATGATGTCAAAGGGACCGGGTTCGCCCTTTTTATTGTTCCATAACGGTGTGCGGACAATTTCAACGTCGGCAATGTCCTCCTCACTCTTCAGCACATAGATATAGCGGAATCCTTCTTTTTTTAAATATTTAAGGGAGCGGCGCAGCTGCTCGCTCTGCCGCCTGATGACATGGCCGCCAAAATCGCGGTCAGGACGCTGCCCGTTGCGCTCTTGGCATATGTTTTCCGGCAGAGCCAGGACAATGGCGGCCGCATGACAGTTTTGCTCCTTGGCAAGACGCAAAACCGACGCCCGGGCCTCTTTTTGAACATTCGTCGCGTCAATAACGGTGAACAGTCCCAGCTCCAAACGCTTGTTCGCAACATAATACAGCGTTTCAAAGGCCTGAGCAGACACGAGTTGATTGTTTTCATCATCAGAAATGAGGGCGCGGAAATAGTCAGAGGACAGCACCTCGGTGGGTTTGAAATGCTGTTTGGCAAAAGTGGATTTGCCGCTGCCGGACGCCCCCATCAACGCTACCACCGCGATTTCAGGAATCTCTATTCGCATAATGTAAATACTCCCATCTGTGTCGGCGCGCCGAGCTTGGCATCGAGATCGCCGATTTCAGAAAATTGAACCGCATAACCATGTTTCTTGGCAACATCGGATGCCCATTCGCGAAATTCCGCCCGTGTATATTCAAACCGGTGATCACTGTGGCGTAGAGAAAGGGCGTCCAGGGTTTCATATTTCTCGTTGTATTCGAGGTTAGGTGTTGTCAGCACGACCACGGGTGGCCGGGCAAATTCAAAGAGTACGCGCTCAAAGGCGGCCAGGCGGGACATATCTAAGTGTTCAATGACTTCTATGACGCAGGCTGCGTCATACCCCGCGAATCGTGCGTCTTTATATGTCAGCGAGCCTTGAAACAGGGTGACTCTATCGCGCAGGGCGTCTCCTGCCTGTTCCAATTTTAGCTTTTTGTTGGCGCGTTCAAGGGCGGCATGAGAGACGTCAACCCCCGCTATCTGGGTGATCTGGCGTTCCTTGATAAGAAGAAACAGGAGATTCCCCTCGCCGCAGCCAAGATCAATTACGCGTTGCGCGCCGCAGCTTTTCAGCGCAGCAACGACGCTGCCGAGACGTTGGGTGTTTAAGTTCATCTTTTTGTCAGGTTCTTTCTGTTCTTCAATTTTACTCTGTGCTATCGCCTCTTCAGTTGCTTCCGGTTCTTCCAATTCTTCCAGTTCGTCCGGTTCGTCGGCAATCACCTCACCGTCAAGTACATTGGCAGCCGATAGCCGTTCAAAAGCCATATTGACAAGCAAGCGGCGGCGGCTGAGGTATCTCCCTGTGATATATGTTTTTTCCGGGTGATTGGGAAGCCAGTCCGCGCCCATACGCAAGAGTTTTTCTACCTCGTCCGCACCCACCCAATAATGTTTGTGCCTGTCGAATACTGGAATCAACACATAGAGATGCTTCAAAAGGTCGCGCAAACGAACCCGGCCGCTGAGGGTCAGGGTCACATATTTACTGTTACCCCAGTTGGGAAAATTTTCGTCAGACACAAAAGTTTCATAGGTTACGTCATATCCTAACGGCTCAAAAACGGTTTTTAACTTTTCCTGCTCCCCCCGGCAGGGCAGCATCGTGACAGTTGCTGCCAGATTCAGAGGGGAGTCGGATAACGCCTGATGCGTGTCTGCCCGCCCTGTCATGGCGGTGCCAAATACCTTGGCAATCGCCGTGCTTAAAAAGGATGATGAGACATAAGGACGGTCATTGACATAGTCAAACAGCCCGCCGCCTGATGTACCGACTTTACCCCGCGCCAAGTCGATGGGATCAATGTCGAGAAGCAGCGCCGCTGTGGTGCGCTCATGTGATGCTTCCGGATAAAAGACATAGGCTTTGCCGTGGTTCAAGTTAAAGACTTGCGGACGGTATGGATTTTTATAGAGCAGATAACCGAGATCGGTGGTGTTCTGCCCTGTGTAGGTTAGGGTTAATAACATGTACGTACTCCTTGTCTTAAATCGAGTTCACGATAGCCTCAACATGTATCTGCGTTGTATTAAGGATTAAGGCGCTCACATCACCTTCTTTAATCATCAACGGCAATTCTGTGCACCCGAGGACCAACGCATCCGCATGGTGCTCTGAAATTAGTCTATTCACAATCCCAAGCATTCTTTGTTTATCCTCCGGAACGACAATACCCTCCTCGAGCTTTGGAAAAATGATATTGTGAATGATGGATTGCTCTTCTGCTGAGGGCACAATAGCGGCGATGTTATGCTTTTGCAGTGCTTCGGAGTAAAGGCCGCTGCTCATGGTAAACCCTGTGCCGATGACGACGATTTTCTGACATTTATTAGATCGCGCATAGCGGCAGGTGGCGTCAACAATGCTGATGAGAGGCAATGGAGAATGTTGTTGCAGCTTATCAAATACAATATGGGGTGTGTTTGAAGCTATAGCGGCAAAGTCTGCACCGGCATTTGCCAGATTTTTCACGGCCTTGAGCAGCATAGCCACAAGGGCATCCCAGTTTTTCCGGGAAACATAGGATAGCATTTCTGTCATATTAATGCTGTTGATGACTATTTCAGGATAATTATCATCATGAGTTTTAGCCCTGTAGCCGTTGAGAATACCGCTGTAATAGTCCAAGGTTGAAGCTGGGCCGATTCCGCCGATGATCCCTGCTTTTTTCATGGGGCCTACCTCCAAAGTGGGTATGTCAGATGGAACAAGATATAGCCAAATAGGTCAATAGGTCAAGATCTTTGTTGACAATACTATCAGCTTGTTCATAAGATATACATAGCAGTATTATTGTTATGATTGTAAATAATAACGATGAAAAGATATCAAACCAAAGTAAAATTCTCATATTCTGTTTGACTTTTTCTTTGTTTTCATCTCTATGAGTAAATACCCCAGAAAAAAACCAAATCGATCCCATTGCTATAGAGATTATCGGAAGCACTAACATTGCATATTTACTGCCATAGTTATCTGCACCGTCAAGACCATAATGGGTCGCAATAGTATCTGGCAATATTGGTAGGACAATCAAGGTTATTACCACGGGGACAAAACTTAGCAACCAAGCTGCAACATGTCTGTATTTCATATAAATTTGAGGAGAAATCATAGATCAATTTCATTCCTTCCTGTAGTTCTTTATAGTGTCTTCTATATTATCATAATGGATCATATTCGTTAAGAATTTGACGCTATAAAAATCAGATGGTAAAATGATATCAACGAAATACCATAGGAGGTATACAAAATGAGTTCCTTCATTGCTCCCAAAGCTTTAACCGCAAAACCCTCTTCTGTCATCCGCAGTAACTATAACGCATTTTCCAATATGTGCCATGACCTGCATGAGCCCATTTTGATCACACGCAACGGGGAAGGCGACTTAGTCGTCATGAGCCAGGAAGCCTATAACGATATGATAGATAGAATGCAGTTATCCCTTGAGCTTATGGAAGCTGACCATGACTTGTGCTCGGGAGCGCCTACTGTCCCGGCCAACGATGTCTTTACCAGATTGAGGAACATGATCCATGAGCACATATAAGGTTGAGTTTTCACGCCGGGCCAACGCACAGATCGATAAGATCTTTCATGACATCGCTCAGGATAATCCGACAGCAGCGTTTAAGATGGTAGACACAATTGAAGAGAAGATAACCAATTTAGCACATAATCCCTACATGGGTATGGAGCTCTTACAAGAAGATTACCCCTTCCTGGAACCAGGTTATCGCAGACTGATTGTTAGCCCTTTTTTGATATACTATCGTGTGGCGGAGCCGCTGATTTTTATAACACATATCGTACACGGACGGCGGGATCAAAAAAACGCACTGCAAAATCTATAACGCCTCGCTCACCCCTCCGACCGCACAATAGCTATCCTCCCCGTACGTACCAGCTCAGCAATACCGAAAGACTTCATAGCGCGGATAAAGGCAGTGATTTTCTGTTCATCTCCCGTGACTTCGACGCTCAGGGTCTGACGGCCCAGATCCACGACGCGGCCTCGGAAGATGTCGACAATCTGCAGGATTTCGGCCCGGGTCTCAGGGCGGACTTTGACGCGAATCAGAGCCAGTTCCCGGTCGACAATGGATTCGTTGGTTAGATTGGTGACTTTGTGGACGACAACAAGCTTATGCAATTGTTTGATAACCTGCTGGATGACCTGGGTGTCGCCTTCCACAACGATGGTCATGAGGGAAAGCGTGGGGTTTTCTGTCTGGCAGACGGTCAGGCTGTCAATATTATAGGCCCGGCGGGCGAAGAGGCCCGACACCCGGGCCAGCACTCCGGGATTGTTTTCCACCAAAACGGCTAGTGTATGTAACATAATTGTTCCTCCCCTATTCTTACACCCCTGTTTCTGCATTGTACACTCTACTCCCCTAACATCATCTCATGGATAGCCTTACCGGGCGGTACCATAGGCCAAACGGTTTCATCAGGGGAAATGAGGCAGTCCATAAGGACGGGGCCGGGTTCGGCCAAGGCTTGGCGCAGGATGGGTTCCATGTCCTCAGGGGTATGAACGCGGAAGCCTTTGATGCCGTAAGCGTCGGCGATTTTGACAAAGTCCGGATTGGATTTGAGCTGGATCTGGCTGAAGCGCTCTTCATGGAAAAAGCTTTGCAATTGCCGTACCATGCCTAAGACACCGTTGTTCATGAGAATGATTTTGACAGGCAGCTTATTCTGAACTGTTGTGGCAAGTTCCTGGATGGTCATTTGTAGGGAGCCGTCCCCTGTGACAAGGAAAACAGTTTTATCAGGGCAAGCCAGCTGGGCGCCAATGGAGGCGGGCAGGCCAAATCCCATGGTGCCAAGACCGGCGCTGGTGATGAACTGCCGGGCCCGCTGAACCTGATAGAGTTGTGCGGCCCACATTTGATGCTGGCCTACGTCTGTGACAACAATGGTGTTGGGGCCGCCGACTTTGACCATGGCTTCCAGAACATGCTGAGGGTTCAATAGTGTTGGGTTTTCATAGCAGAGGGGATGATCCTGCTGCCATGTCCGGATGATCTGCCACCAGGGTTGGAGGTGGGATGTTGGGGGTTGGAGGCGGGATTGTTGAGGTGCGGGATTCGAGGTTAGAGGTTCGAGGCCCGAGGCTTTGGGTTTGAGGTTCGAAGGTCCGGCCTCCTGAACAACCTTGGTCAACAGATCCTCCAACACCAGCCTGGCGTCGCCGACGATGGGAATGTCAGGCACAATAACTTTGCCAATTTCGGCGGGATCGATGTCGATATGAATAATGGTGGCGTTGGTGGCGAAATGATGGTGGAGACCGCTGGTGACGCGGTCATCGAAGCGCACGCCTACCGCCAGCAGCAGATCGCAGTCTGTCACGGCAAAATTGGCGGTGACGGTGCCGTGCATGCCCACCATGCCCAGATAGTTGGTGTGGTTAGAGGGGATGCTGCCGATGCCCATCAGGGTTGTGACAATGGGAAGATGAAGGGTGTCGACCAGTTGGGCCAGAATGTCCGCGGCGCCGGATGTAATGATCCCGCCTCCCGCGTAGATCAAGGGTTTGTGGCTTTTCATCAAGGCTTTGGCGGCTTCTTCGATTTGACCGGCATTGCCTTTGCTGAAAAACCGATAGCTTTTGATGCTGACCTCCTTGTTCTCATTCTCGGGAGTGGGCAAGGGAGCGGCTTGGACATCCCGGGGAATGTCAATGAGAACCGGACCGGGGCGGCCGGTGCGCGCTATATGAAAGGCTTCCCGCATAATCCGGGGGAGGTCTTTCACATCCTTGACTAAATAAGAATGTTTGGTGATGGGCATGGTTATCCCTGTGATGTCGACCTCTTGGAAACAGTCGCTGCCTAACAGATGCGTGGGAACTTGGCCTGTGATGGCCACAAGGGGGATGGAATCCATATAGGCGTTGGCAATGCCGGTGACTAAATTGGCCGCGCCGGGGCCGGAGGTACCCAGACATACCCCCACTTTGCCGCTGGCCCGGGCGTAGGCGTCGGCGGCGTGGACTGCGGCTTGTTCATGCCGCGGCAGAACGTGACGGATGGAACTGTCCCGTAAGGCGTCATACAGCGGGAGCACCGCGCCGCCGGGGTAACCGAAGATGACCTCGACTCCCTGCTCTTCTAAGATGCGAAAGACGCATTTGGCGCCGTTATAACTATGCTGAGGGCTATCAGCTTTTTGTTGGGGGGGATCTATTGCGTCATTTTCTGTAAATGTTTGTAGACATGATGTTTGTGATATTGATATTTGTGACGAAGGTGAAGATACATGTTGCATAAGGTTCTCCTTTCTGGGTTTTCCTCATTTCGATCCCTTCTTTTCCGGCGGCCGGAAAGCGGCGCCCTTGTCCGCGGATTGGACATATTCAGCGTAGCGTCCCAGGTAGCCTGTTCGGCCTGAAATTTTCCGGGCGTTAGCCAGACCTTTTTCCGGGTCGAACCCTTCCCGGCGGCGGGCTTTTTCTTCTTCCGGCGCCTTCCATTCCAGGGTACGGTTGGCCAGATCCACACGGATGACGTCGCCATCCTCAACGAAGGCGATGTCCCCTCCCATAGCGGCTTCCGGGGAAATGTGGCCGATGGACAAGCCGCGGCTCCCTCCGGAAAAACGGCCGTCAGTCAACAGAGCCACAGAATCATCGAGGCCCATGCCGGCTAATGTGGCTGTGGGACCCAGCATTTCCCGCATGCCCGGACCACCGCGCGGCCCTTCATAACGGATGATGACGGCGTCTCCGGAGACGATTTTACCGCCGCGGATGGCGTCGGCTGCCGTGTCTTCGCTGTCGAAGACCTTGGCCCGGCCTTCAAAAACCATGGCGGGATTGCTGAGGGCTCCCACTTTAATGACGGCTCCTTTGGGAGCTAGATTGCCAAAGAGGACACTGAGCCCTCCCCGGGAAGAATAAGGAGCGCTGAGAGGACGAATGATATTTTGATCTTTGACATGGGCGTCCTGAAGTCTCTCGGTTAATGTTCCCGAAACGGTTAGGGACATGCCGTCAATGAGTCCGTCATCAAGCAAGGTTTTCATCACAGCGCTGATGCCTCCGGCTTCCTCTAAGTCAATGAGGTAATGGCCGTGTACGGCCGGAGACAGCTTACAGATTTGCGGGACTTTATCGCTGATGGCGTTGATATCGGCGAGATCGAAAGGGATGCTGCCCTCAAAGGCGATGGCGGCCAGGTGTAAAACTGTATTGGTGGAACAGCCCAGGGCCATATCTACAGCGATGGCGTTTTTTAGGGTTGTCGGAGTCATGATATCCCGGGGGCGCAGGTCCAGCTTAAGGACTTCCATGGCATGGTACCCTGTTTCTTTGGCCAAGGCCAGACGTTTGGAATAGACAGCGGGAATCGTGCCGTTTCCCGGCAGGGCCAGCCCCAGGGCTTCTGTCAGGCAATTCATGGAGTTGGCCGTGAACATGCCTGCGCAGGAGCCACAGGTAGGACAGGCGTTTTTTTCGTAGTTCCGCAGCCAGGCTTCATCTTTTTGCCCGCTGTGGACTTGCCCCACCGCCTCAAAGACTGTAATGAGGTCGGAATTTTCTCCTTCAAATTTGCCGGGAAGCATGGGTCCCCCGCTGACAAAAATGCAGGGCAGGTTCAAGCGCAGAGCTGCCATCAGCATACCAGGGACAATTTTATCGCAATTAGGAATGAATACCAGGGCATCCACGGCGTGGGCCCGGGCCATAATCTCTATGGAATCGGCGATGAGTTCCCGGCTGGCCAGGGAGAAATGCATACCCTCGTGGCCCATGGCAATGCCATCGCACACGCCAATCGTGGAAAATTCCCTTGGAGTTCCCCCGGCGGCACAAACGCCCATTTTGACAGCCTCAGCAAGCTGGCGCAAATGGGTATGGCCGGGAATGAATTCGTTAAATGAATTAACAATACCGATGAGAGGTTGATTCATGTCACGATCAGTCAGCCCCAGGGCCCTGAGCAGGGAGCGGTGGGGCGCGCGGTCAATGCCTTGGGTGATTTTATCACTGTGTTTTTCTGGCATGTGAAGTCCTCCTTAATAACCCCTATCGTGCTAAAACGAGTACGCTTCCCCATCCACCTGTGTCAGGCCGCGGAATTTTTCCAGGAGCCGCTTAAACACCGGGCCCGGTGTGCCATTGCCAATGGTGCGCCCATCAGCATCGATGACCGGGATGAGTTCGGCTGCGGTACCTGTCAGGAAACACTCGTCGGCTGTATAGACGTCATACAGTGTCATCAGCGGCTCGCGAACGTCTATGCCGTCTGCCTGGGCCAGCTCAATGACGGCATTGCGGGTTATGCCTTGCAGGGCGCCGATATAGGGGGGAGGCGTCAGCAGAACGCCTTTTTTGACAAGGAAAAGGTTGTCGCCTGTGCATTCGCAGACATAGCCTTCCTGAGTCAGCATGATCGCTTCCAGGACACCGGCCCGGTTGGCTTCAATCTTGGCCATGATATTATTCAGATAATTTAAAGATTTGATTTGGGGGTTCAGGGCGCTGGGAATGTTGCGCCGGGTGGAGACGGTTTGGACTTTGAGCCCTTGAGTGTAGGTTTCTTCAGGGTAGAGGACAATGGATCCGGCGATACAGTAAATAGCCGGTTTTGGGCACTTGAGGGGATCCAGTCCCAGGTCGCCGTCGCCTCGGGCCACAACGAGGCGGATGTAAGCGTCTTTTAACTTATTGCGCCGAACAGTTTCTACAACGATATCGATCATTTCCTGACGGGATATGCCGATGTCCAGCAGAATGCTGTTGGCGGAGTTATAGATACGGTCGATATGTTCTTTCAAACGAAATACGCGATTGTTGTAAGAGCGGATGCCCTCAAAAACACCGTCGCCGTAGAGAAAGCCATGGTTAAAAACTGAAATTTTTGCGTCGTCTTTGCCGACATAGTGTCCGTCGCAATAAATGATCATGGTGTCGTTCATCTCTCGATACCCTCCTGAATAAATATTTAAGATAAAATCTGTTTTACAATGGGCCTATTATATCAGTTTTTTGAGGGAGTCACAAGGAAAGGCGCAGTCATGCAGTCATATTCTTGATCTGCATGTGATCTGCATGTGTATGTGATTATAGTGATTTGTGGTTTGCGGCAAGTTGGGGATTTTGATTTGCTGCATTATGTTCTATAATTAAACCATGGTGATGGGGGTCGGTAAGCGCTTATTTAATCACGCGTACAGTCGTGGAATTTGCCGATACCCGTGGGGGATCAAACTTCCAAGAGGTGACAGAGATGTCTGACATGAACCTGAAGGATATCAGCTCGAAATACGAACCCTTATGGGGCGCCTGGCGGATAGACTCCTTATTGGGGCATGGTTCCTATGGCAAAGTCTACAAAGTCAGTCGTCAAGATTTTGGCAAAATGTATTATTCGGCGGTCAAAATCATTCCTATACCCTTTGACGAGAATGAAGTGCGGCAGATGAGAAGCGCAGGGTTCAATGATGTATCTATGCGCAGCTTCTTCTATGATTTGGTTGAGACTATTATCCAGGAGATTGAACTGATGAGCCAGTTTCGCGGCAACAGCAATATTGTCAGTTACGAAGATCATCAGATTATAGAAAGAACAGACCGAATAGGCTGGGATATCCTGCTCCGTATGGAACTGCTCGAAAATCTTACTGATCTCGTGGCAAAACAAGCTCTCTCAACTGTCGAAACAGTCAAGCTGGGGCTGCACATATGCCGGGCATTGGAACTGTGCGCCATGGCAAACACGATCCATCGCGACATCAAACCCGATAACATTTTTATCTCGCGCTATGGCGAATACAAGCTGGGGGATTTTGGTATCTCCCGGCATATAGAACATACTATGACAGAACTCTCTAAAAAAGGAACAAATACCTACATGGCGCCTGAGGTTTTCAAAGGAGCACCCTATGGAGGCAGTGTTGATACGTATTCCTTGGGATTAGTTATGTACCGTTTTCTGAACCGGAACCGAACCCCTTTCCTGCCGGATTTTCCTCAGCCTATATTGTCGGGCCATATTGATGAAGCCTTGCAAAAACGTATGAATGGTGAACCTATACCTGCGCTTAACGGAATCAGTCCTCAGCTTAACGATGTGGTGCTTAAAGCCTGCGCCTTTAACCGCGAAGAACGGTTTGCCAGCCCCACTCAAATGCGTGAGTCTCTGGAAGCGGCAGCGGAAACTATGGGTTATGTCTTGGGAGGGGCATCCATAGTTGTTGATATCTCGGAACCAAGCCAAGGGACGGGGAATATAGCCCCAATAGATTCTATACAAATCCCGACCAAACCAACGAAAAGTCCAGGAGAAGGCCCAGGAGAAGGCCCAGGAGAAGGCGCAAGGGAAGGCTCAAGAAGAAGCTTGCCTAGAAGGAAGACATTAGTTCCCCTCATAGCCGCGTGCTGCGTGACGGCCTTGGTGATTACTGCGGCAGTGATTCTGGCCTTGCTCAACCCTGGCGGCCTTGTGGCGAATCTGATAGGATCAGCAGCTCCTCCGCCATTGTCGGATTTTGAGCCGCAGGAAGTGCCGTCAACTCTTCCAGACTCGTCAGATGCCGCTTTCCCTCCGGAATCCGACGACAAAAATTTAGCAGGGGTATACAGAATACAAAATTATAATTCAGATAAGATGTTAAATGTTCTTGCTGAGGAGGGCAAAGCCAAGTTGGGATCACCTGTCTGCATATCCACAAACGACGGGACGTCAGAGCAAAAATTCCGCGTAGATAATATAGGAAAAGACAGCTTGGGGAGTGATCAGTATCGCATAATGTCTCTCAGCAACACTCAGGGATTTTGCCTTGATGTCTATGGATCCACAGTTGCGGACAGATCTAGAGTTCATGTTTACTCCCCATCTGCTTCCGGGACAAATATATGGTATCTCAACGACGTAGGAGATGGGAGTTATGTCATCCGTTCCTCGGTGAACTCAAACCTTGTTTTGACGGCTGAAAGCGCAGACCATAGGGCGAATGTGTGTGTTCAGACCTATTTGCCCACAAACAATCTGCAGAAATGGAAGCTGATTCGCAGTTAGTTACAGTCCCTATCGGTTAGTAACTTACAGACGCAAAGCGTTAATAAAAAACAAGAAAATCCAATACTGACCACTAACCACTGATCACTGACCACTTGCGGGCGCAGCCCGCGTTAGAATCCTCCGCTATACCAAGCATTCGAACTATATGCCCATGTTCTGACTGATTTTCCAAACAAGTTTGTGATCGGGGTATAATCGCTGCCGGAGGCAATATTGGGAAGAGCGTTTCGGATATCTATATGCAGATGCTGGCCGCTTGAGTTGCCGGTGCTGCCCATCATTCCAATTGGTGTCCCCGCATTTATCCGTCCGTTTGATATCGAGATGCTTTTCAGATGCCCGAACCACACTTCATAACCATCGTCAGTTTTGAGGACAACATAATTCCCGTAACCGCTTGGATCCGATCCTCTTGTAACTGTACCACTTGTAGGGGCGAGGATTTCGAAATTGCTTTCAGTCGAAGCGAAATCAAGCGCAAGGCTTCTTTTTAAAGAGAGGTTATGGTTGAAGCTAGACCCGTATCTTGTTGTGAAGTGGGAACTCCAAGCGCCGCTGTCGGACTTTCCATATCCGCCCACGAACTTCGCCTGTTTACTGCTTTTCCACGGCAATTTCCAATTGGCTGGGCCAGAAGTGCCGGAGACGGGGGCGGCAGGGGCGGGGCTGATAATCCATCTTTGTTTTTTATCTGAGGCAGAGTAATTTTTAACAACAACATCGGATCTGGTAATAGTCCCTGCAGCTGTCAAAGCGAGATTCGCTTTGTCTTTTATGCCGGACCGGATAACATAATTATTGTCGCCGGGAATGTAGTCAAGATACCAAAGGTTTGTCCCGGAGTCAGACGGGGCCCAAACTTGAACTTTTGCTCCGCTGGTAATTGCATTTGCGTTTCCATAGATATCAATGCAATATTTTGTATTGAGGTAAGACATCAAACGCACTTTTTGATTTCCCGCACTTACTATAGTGAACCTCTGCTCCGCTGAACCATCGTTGCTACAGACTTTGACAGGACTTTTGCTTTGGATGGTACTTGAGGTGGCGAAGACGTTTAACATCAACCCTGTTTCAACATTTTTGATGGTGTATTGCCCTGAAAAGTTGTCCATATATTGTGCCATTGCCGGGGCGGCATTAAACACATTCAGTGTGATCATCATGATGGCCGCCAATAACACGGCCAAAAGCCTTTTGCGGTTTTTCATCTCAAATTCCTCCAAAATTTAGATTGCATGAAACCATCTTCGATTTTCATTGATTGATTATAGTCCCTAAACCCACAATAAATCACCTTCTTTCTCCAGTGCTGCCTTTATACGCGTGATCATCACATTTCAATCATGACAAATCTCGCACACAAAAATGTTAATAAAATATGAACATTTTGTTAACAGAAGGGCCGGTTCAAAATAAATGCCCAGATAAGATGGAAAATTATCAAATTAACTTCCAATTAAATTTGAAATATGAAAAAAATCTACCCTATTTCTAAGGAATGAGGTATTGTATCATAAGAGGGGATTAAACAAAACGATATGGGAGATAGAAAATGAAAAAAGTAATTATGATCAGCGTTGCGATTCTGCTTATAGCCGCCATAGGGGCAGGGGTCTTTTTCTTGCTTATAAAAGGAGAAGAAGAAGAAAAAAAAGAGAATGATGAAATCATGCAAGGGTATATGAAACTGCTGCAACAGAATACGACCAGTAAAACATTTTCTTTTGTCGATACAAATGCCACAATAGTTGAATATTCCGGATATGATTGGATGGATGATTTCTTTCTTGATGCCGTGCCGGTACAGAAAGGTGGGAAATATGCGATCATCAATAAGGAAGAAAAGGTCTTGATAGAATATGGAAAATATGAGGAAGTACAACGAGTTCAAAATAAGATCGACCGTTTAGATCTCTTCATTGTGAAAGATACGAATTCAAAGTATGGGGTTATTGACCTTAGCGGCGAGATCATCGTTCCTTGTCAATATGATTCGATTACCGGCATACCCTCTGATTGCGAAATCAAATTATTGGAAGCAACAGA
The DNA here is from genome assembly GCA_009782825.1 of Peptococcaceae bacterium. GTDB lineage: Bacteria > Bacillota > Desulfitobacteriia > Desulfitobacteriales > Syntrophobotulaceae > WRJI01. The sequence continues at coordinate 12,498 of WRII01000036.1, read as the reverse complement.
TCAGAGTAAAGATAATAAGTATATTTATTATACGTTAGATGGAAAAAAATTGTTTGAAAAAAGTTCTTTTTGGGACACCAGCAGTCTGTATTACAAATCATTTGAGTCCTTTGATGATCTGCTTCCTTGCGAAGGTCATTATTATAATGGAAAAACAGGTGAGAAGATCCTTGAATTTTCAACAAAAGACTCAGAATTAAGGTTCCATGTATTAAAGAAGACTGTAGACAGAAGGGCAGAGTACTATTTGTTAAATAACGCAGGTAAAATTGATAAAAAATTAGACCTTGATCTGTCGCATGATGTTGGTATCAGTCTATCAGGTGATAAATATCTTATTATAAATAACTCGCATTACCGTGGAAAAGATGCTGGGTATGAGGGAAATTCTTATGTATATGATGAAGAAAATAATGAGGTCTACAAATCATCATATCCCCTCTCCAGTGTAACAGATTTAAAGGATGTCTACTTTATAGAAACCATAACAGAATCTGCAGAGGATAAACGCTATACCTGGCGATTATTAGATGAAAATTTCAATCTGATAAAAGAAATGAAAGATGTATCAACTAATTTTATTCATATAAGTGTATGCCCCTATATAGCCGTCCAAAATGAAAACGGAATCAGCTATACGGTATATGATTTTAAAGGTAATGAAGTTATGAAGACTGTTCGGTTCGAAGGTTATAGTGACTTTAGAGTCATTATACAATACGACGCCTCTGATCAAGTGATTAAAAGAATACTTTATACACACGATTATTCTGCCAGCTTAGAATTAACGGATACGCAAACGCTCTATAAAAAGGATATTTCATTGTTAAACCATTATGTTTTAATTGAGGAAAACGGGAAAGTCAAACTCATAAATATGGACACTAAGAAAGTGACCTTTGAGTTTGACAAGAGCGAAAAAGTACAATCAATAGACAATGTGCCGGTAATAAGCTTGTCTGACGGATATTATGATTATAACGGCAAGAAGTTATTAGATAAAGAGTCTGACTCTGACGAGATAAAAAATTACTGATATTAATCCGGGTTCGAGGCGGCAGAATCCATTTTTGAGGTGAAAAATGACAAAAAATCGGATTTTAGTGGTAGAAGATGATAAAGGGATTTCGGACGGTATTGTGGTTAACCTGCAATATTCGGGCTATGATTATGTCGTCTACGCGGATGGTCAGAAGGCCGCAGATTCTTTACAGGTGGATCATGCGTATGACCTGGCTTTGCTGGACATCATGCTGCCCGGGAAGGATGGCTTTGAACTTCTGCCCTATATGAAAACCTATAATATTCCCGTCATCTATCTGACCGCCAGAACCGATACGCCTTCTGAAATTAAAGGGTTGCGTGACGGCGCTGAGGATTACATAGTCAAACCTTTTGATATGCTGGCGCTGCTTGTGCGAATCGAAAAGGTTTTAGATCGTAACGGCAAGCTGAACAAAATTTTGCGTGTTGCAGATATTGTGGTGGATTGTGAAAACCGTTCCGTCCAAAAAAGCGGCAAAATAATTTCCCTTAAGCCCCTTGAATTTGAGTTGTTTTCCCTGTTGGCACGGTATAAGAACCGGACACTTCTGCGTGACAAAATGCTCAATGAGGTTTGGGGGGCGGACTATTATGGAGATACCCGTACAGTGGATGTGCATATTGCCCGGTTGCGCAAAAAACTGGAGATTAGCAATAAACTTATCACAGTTCCTAAATATGGCTACCGCTTGGAGGATTGATGATCATGAAAATGAAGATGTGGCAAAAGATATGTGTTTTATGTATTGGCATCCTGCTTATTTCCATGATTGTGTGCGGTATGCTTTTTTGGTTTCTGCTACACCAGGGTTTTGCCGGCACGCAAGACAATGGGGGTCTGGGGGTCCTGATATGGCCCATTGTTCTGTCTTGCGGGATAAGTATTCTTGCGGGAATTCTTCTGACTCTAGGGTTTGTTCGCCGAGTGTTCAGACCGCTTAGGGTACTGAGAACCGTAACCAGCCGTCTTGCTGCCGGCGAATATGCTGCGGGCGAACTTCCTGCGGAAAAATATGCTGCCGGAGACTATAAAGGACAGGAACAGATATATTCCCATGATGAAGTGGGCGAGTTGGCGGCGGATATTAATGTTATCGCTAATACTCTTGTTTCCTGTCTGGCCGAGCTGGAAGAGACAAACAGACGTCAGGCGATGTTCATCCGTGGTTTAATGCACGAACTCAAAACCCCATTAACGACAATCATGGTTCATACGGATACATTGCTTGTCGCCAATCTAAGCCAGAGTGATGCGCGCAATTCCCTGGCGCATATTTATATGCAGTGCAGCTGGCTGAACCAAATGAGCCAAAAGCTGCATAAGATCATCAAGACGGAAGAAGGGATTCAGACACGTCCCGAAAATGTGCACGTGTTGTTTGAGGATATTGTGGAAAGCACGGCCGAAATTTTACAAGAACGCCGGACACCCTTAGAGGCTGCCTGTGAGATGGACTTCCTTAGCATGGACTATGATTTGATGAAATCCCTTTTGATTAACCTTGTGGATAACGCTTCTAAAGCGTCGGAACCAGGCCAGAAGCTTCATCTCCGGGCATATGACAACATCCTTGAACTGAGGGATGATGGGCATGGGATTCCGGCCCATGAAATAGCGCTTGTTACTGACCCCTTCTATATGGTGGATAGCTCGCGCAATAAATTGAAGGGGGGCAGCGGATTGGGATTGGCCCTGGTGAAACGCATCGCTGAGGCTCACAACGCTCAGGTGCTTATTGAGAGCACTCCAAATTCAGGAACAACAGTCCGTGTGGTATTCCGGGATTCCTCTACTCCTTGAATTCTTTGGAAATGATGATATTTCCCTGTGTATCTAAGAACTCAACAATAATGGAGGGCTGTTGTACGCCTCCCTTTTTTAACTCTGCGATTACACCTTTGTAAACTGACGATTGGCTCTCAAGTAGCTTGTCCAGCTCATTTTTGGAAAGGACATTCTGATCCTCGTTCTTGTATTTGTATGAATAGACAACGGAAGCCCCTCTCGCCAAGATTTCCCATTCAAATACGTCCTCAATACCGGAATCTTTCATTTCCGAAGCAGCCGTCACTTGCGCGCTCTCCACATAGACTTTCACAAGAATTTCATCACTTTGTTTACATCCGATAAGTGATAGGGCTGCCAAGAAAATAAGGGCATAAAGCAGAATGAATTTTGTGTGTTTCACAGGAATCCTCCTTATAAAATAAAATATATTCTCATCAAATTATGACAAAGTTCACACACAAAAGTGTTAACAAAACATGAACATTTTGTTAACAGATATCATTATCCCTACAGTCTTTCTTCTGCAGCTTTGTTTTATTCCCGTGTTCGTCCACGATATACGTCTGCTCCAATGCGGTTTCCAGATTTGTTTCCTCCTTTCCTTTTTTCCGAAAGAAAAAGGCCAGTTTTCTCACCAGAGAGAACTTCCGGAACATAATCAGAACGACGAGCACGACGGCCAGAACAAACAAAATTGCGGCAAGCACCCACAAATACCATACATCAGAGACGCTGCAGATGGCCATTACCCCAAAACACAGACTGATCAGATACAATGTCCAAACAGCTTGAGAGTGAGTCAGGCCACTGTCCAGCAGACGATGGTGCAAGTGCCCGCGATCAGCTTTCATAATAGAACGTCCCTTCCAACTGCGGCGTATCACCGCAAACAAGATATCCAAAAAGGGAACGCCCAGCACAAGCAAAGGAAAGACGAGGCCTAACACTGTGGGAGTCTTCAAGGTCGCCCCAATCGACACGGTTCCCAAGACATACCCGAGGAAGGTGCTCCCGCTGTCCCCCATAAATATCTTCGCCGGATGATAGTTAAAGAACAAAAACCCCAAAGCCGCCGCGGCTAAAATCATCATCATTTGAGTCGCAATCCCCTGTCCAATGAGAAACGCCGACCAGGCCAGCGTCAGCGACGCAATGATACAAATCCCGGATGCCAGCCCGTCCAACCCATCAGTCACATTTACAGTATTAACAATTCCCACAATCCAAACAACTGCCAAGACAGATCCCCAGATCCCCAATTCAACCCTGCCCAGAACAGGAAGCGTGACAAAAGTCAAGGACAAGCCAAACTGCAGCGGAATACAGGCAGCCACAATTTGTGTGATAAGCTTTGGGACAGGGTGTACGCCCCAAATATCATCGATGAGACCCAAGACAAATATGAGAGAGCTGCCCCAGAACAACCCCCAAATCATCCGTGTCCATTCCACACCTTCGCTTAAGTCCGGCAGCAGATCTATCTGCCACATAATGAGAACCCCTATCCAGAAGGACGCAAAGAGGGCGATACCGCCCAGCCGGGGAACCGCGCGGCGGTGTACCCGCCGTTCCCCCGGCTCATCCAAAACGCCCCACTTTTTAGCCAGGCGGATGGCCAGAGGGGTCATTGCAACGGATAATAAAAAAGCCAGACCACAAGGTATGATGTAAGCCATAGAGCCTCCTAAGATACATGGATTACCGCAAGTTAGGATATCCCCATTGCCGCATAACTTCATAGGCCGCCACAGCCACGGCATTAGATAAATTGAGACAGCGGCACTCATCACGCATAGGCAGACGGAGATCATCCTCTGGGTATTTCTGAAGGATGTGAGGTGCCAGCCCTTTGGTTTCCCCGCCGAACAGCAGACAGCATTCTGAAAAAAAGGCGATATCCGTGGGTCGGTGGCACCCCTTGCTTGTCATCAGATATTTCTTTAAAGGAACACTTTGTTCGAAAGCCTCATAATTTTCGTGTTCTCTGATTTCCACCAGAGGCCAATAATCCAGGCCCGCGCGCTTCAGATACTTATCTTCCAGCAGGAATCCCAAAGGTTTGACAAGATGCAGTGTTGCACCCAAGGCGCTGCATAAGCGGACAATATTCCCTGTATTCTGCGGAATTTCAGGTTCGACCAAGACAATATGCAACGCGTACGACATAGATCTTCATAGCCGAAGTATCGGCTGTTCCCCTTTCGTCCCAATATCCCAGATATACCTATTATACCCTTTAACATGATGTTTGTATATCCAAACTTTTCATCCGGCCCAATCTATGGTATGATTATTCTCAGTTTTTGGCGGAATCTGTAGACAGGTTCCCTCTATGTAACTGAGACCACCTATGCAATTGAAATTATCAGTTTCATAGACCACTCTCTGGACATAAAAAGGAGTAGAGTTATGCTTTTATCAGAAGACGACCGCAGACTGCTCAGGATTCTCTCCGAGGATACCCGCATTACGCCGGAAGAGCTTTCCCTGCAGACTAACTTGTCCGTCGACTACATCACCAAAAAAATCAAACAATGGGAAAAGGAAAAAATTATCGCCAAGTACAGCCTCCTGATCAACTGGGAACAGCTCGACACAGACCGGGTTACAGCGCTCATCGACGTCAAGATTAACCCTCAGCGCGGTCACGGCTACGACAAGATTGCCAAACGCTTTCAGCGATTCCCGGAGATTCAGTCTGTCTTCTTGCTCTCAGGCAATTCCGATCTGTGTTTGGTCATTGAAGGACGCAATATGCATGAGGTCGCACAATTTGTTTCAGATAAGCTGTCGCCTCTGGAGCTGGTCGAAAGCACCAGTACACGGTTCATCCTGCGCCGGTATAAAGAGGACGGCGTCGAGTTTTTTGGAGAGGAGAAGGGACCTGAACGTCTCATGTTCACACCATGAAAAAATATTTAGCACACGTCGCTCAAAGATTGCCGGCGTCAGGAGCTCACGAATTCTTTAATCTTGTGTCCAGCATGGACAATGTTATTTCGCTGGGGGTGGGCGAACCGGATTTTCCGACACCCTGGGTCATGCGCGAAAGCGCCATCTATTCGCTGGAACAGGGCCAAACTATGTATACAAGCAATTTGGGCATATTCGAACTGCGTCAAGAGCTGTCGCATTATATGTCAAAAAACATGTCTCTCAATTATTCTCCCGCCACCGAAATTCTGATGACAGTGGGAGCCAGCGAAGCCATCGATCTCGCCCTGCGTTCTCTGGTTGAACCTGGAGACGCCGTGCTTGTTGCGGATCCTTCCTATGCCTCATACTCAGCCTGTGCTGCGCTGGCGGGAGCGGAAGTCCGCTGTGTTCCCCTGCGGGAAGAAAATGACTTCAGACTTCAGGAAGAAGACCTGCAAAAGGCCTACACGTCCAATTGCAAAGTATTGATCCTGTCTTATCCGAACAATCCCACCGGAGCCATTATGGAGAGGGATGACCTTCTGCCTATCGCCCGTTTTATTTCCGAGAACGATCTCATTGTAATCTCTGACGAAATCTATTCTGATCTCACTTATGAAGGGGCTCACCAACCCTTTGCGGCGCTGCCCTACATGCGCAACCGCACACTTCATGTCGGCGGGTTTTCCAAAGCCTATGCGATGACCGGCTGGCGGATTGGTTATGCTTGTGGTCCGGAAGAACTCATTGATACCATGGCGCGCATCCACCAATACACCATTATGTGCGCGCCCATCGCAGCCCAAATTGCCGCCTTGGAAGGCCTGCGTTCAGGAGATATGGCTAAACAAGAAATGATTATGGAATACGACCGCCGCCGTCGCATTATGGTGAACGGATTTCGTGAAATGGGCCTGACTTGCTTTGAGCCGCGGGGGGCTCTTTATGCTTTCCCCAATATTTCGGTCACAGGACTTTCCTCTGAACACTTCGCTGAAGAGCTCGTGAAGCAGCAAAATGTTGCCGTGGTTCCCGGAACTGTCTTTGGTTCCTGCGGTGAAGGACATATCCGCTGCTCTTACGCTTGCGCGACGGATGTCTTGAAGGAGGCTCTGGAACGCATGTCGCGTTTTGTCTCGCAGTTTGACATAGGATAAGGATTGGGGGGATAGCGAATGACTTTTATTGATATTATGCAGCTTTTTATCCCAGTCATTACTTTTGCGATGGGCTACTTTTTAACAAGTATTGGATATAAACGAGACAGGAAGCTCAGCATTATCCGGGAAAAATTCGATAGATTGTATCATCCGTTCTTGGTTCTGGTAAATGAGCTTGGAATGGACAATGAATTTGGTTTTGCGATTGATAGTGAGAACGCGGATGTGTTAAAACCAATCCTTGAGCATCTCACAAAAAACGCATATTTAACGACTGCGGAAGGACAGAAACTTATCTGGGAGACACGCTATCTTTTTGTTTCAAGTGTACCTGAAGAGGCAGCCAACAAAGAAAAAGAGGAGCAATTCGCTAAATCAATTGGCGCGTTGTTTGAGTATTTGATACAGGAATATATGAAGTCTGCCAAGATCCTTGGTTATGAGTTGATTGGCATGGGAACCATAGCGGATTCGGTTGAGCCCCATCACTCAAAATGAAAAATCATAAGTTGGGCTGCGTGAAGGTCACTGACACTTCTGCTCCTTGACCAGTATGGGGTCGAATCTCCAAGCGCCCCCCAAAATCGTCAGCGATTTTCCGGCACACTTGAGACAGTTGATCAATCCCCGGGCAGCGTTCCTGTTCTTTAGAGGGCATGTTGTGTATCGCGCATAACGTGCTGTTTTGCTGCGTTCCGTTTTGCTGTGTTCCGTTTTGTGTCCCATTTTGACGCACATTGTTTTCCTGCGCCGCGCTGATCACAGAACAGATCAGTGTATGTTCGTCCGGCATAAAAGAACGAATCAGCACAGTTCCGCTCACATCCATATATTTAAAGGCGATAAAATTCATATTATACAACAAATGAATCATTTGACTCGGATTGATGATCATGGTGGGTATTTCCTTACTCAGGTCAAAGCTGATCTCGTGCCCATGACGGATCGCCTCTGCCCGCAGCAACCTGCTGATAGATAAGATGATCGCATTGACATCGGTAGACGCCGGAGCATCGAGCTGAGGCTTCAAGGTTTGTAAAAACTCCGTCAGCAATTCCATAGCGCTGTCAAGCTTCTCAATCATTCCTTTAAAGGCCGGATGCTGGGATTCAAGATCTTCTTTCCAAAGCAGAATCTGAAGATTTCCACGTACCACAGCCAGGGGATTACGTACTTCGTGGGCCACACTCCCCATTAGTCCTTCTAGCATATCCATTCTGTCTGACCAAAGGAGAGAACTGTCTTTAAAAGTGCTTTGTGCTGTATTTTGTCCCATTTTACTACCTTTCCCTATAGACCGTCAGGTCGATTTTTATTTAAATATGCCTATTGAATTAACACACAATTTAAATTTATTAGGCTCAATAAACTCATTATACCCTAACAGAGAAGGAATTGTAATAGAATTTTTAATAATTTTATTTATTTTTATTATATTTCTAGTTCTATCTATTTACATCAAAAAACGCTTTTCCTTCAGACAAAGATACAGCGTACTTTTGTCCGAGATAGAAGATTTCTACAGATATCTTTTGAGCGCGATTGTTTCCCGTATCCAGATTTGGCGCTTCCAGCGTCACGCGTCCGGGTTTGACGGAAAAGGTCTTTCCCAAAGGAGGAATCTCCCCGAGATACGTATTGTCCTGCCATATGCGAATACCTTCCTGAGCAGGTACCGGTCTCAGGAAGACCTGCCCGCTCTGTTGGTTTTGCGCCTCCACCGGCAACGGGCTTTCGGATGAAGCCTCAAGGGTTTCACCCCGCATATCGATCCCCTGCCCCCCTACCGGAATGCTGCCCCCCGAAAAATCCATGGCCAAAGACGCGGCGTCTCCCACTGTCTGCAAGTACATTTGTATGGGGTCGCCGGCCAGACCTATCTGTACAAGGACGAGAGCGATGGCTATGAGTATGGTGAGACGGGTAAAAATTTTTTTGATGCCGGCAGGATCAGGCGAAAAACGGCGCCGCAGTCGAGACGAGGACGGGCGCGGAACACGAGAAGGCATAAAATCACCCCGTGTCATACATATGCGCCGGGGTGGATGAGTAGACTTGTGCAGCAAGAAGCTAACGCGGGCTATGCCCGCAAGTGGTCAGTGATCAGTGGTCAGTATTGGATTTTCTTGTTTTTTATTGACGTTACGAATTCCTAAGGTACTAACCAAAATTTTTGGAGCTTTGGGGGATCATCTTGTGGTTATCAATCTTTCCACATGATTTGCAAATAGATGGAGAAACTCCCGCAATTGCGCTTCTGACGCTCTGCAGCCAAGGATGTCCCGAACTTGTTGTGTGGGGTTCCTGAGTTCAGATTTGATCTCATCGATCAAAATCTGCAGTTGATCAGCTGTATACTCTGCAACAAACGATTCAGCGTCAGCCTCCGCTCGCTCGACCGGATTAGAATCAAAGATTGTGCCATACAGAACCAGGCTGATGGGATGCCCCCACCTGTACAGCAATGATTCCCCGGGTCTTAGAGAATACTGTCTCTGACAAATCGGACATTTGTAAAATGAAATATCAGGACTGAATGACGGCAATTCTGATAATGCGGTTGTTTTGCATCGAAGGCAAAGGTGTTTATCTTGTCTATTCATATCAGCCACGCCGGAACCAGCCAATTCTTTTTATCAATAGGCAGCACATCAGAGGTCAGACACACTACCGCACCAGTTCCGATTTCGGTTTTCAAATGGGCTGCGCCGGAAAAGCGGTCTTCTTCGCTGGGATCTCCCGCTATGGGGTTTAACACCGAGAAATGCTTCACCGCGTTTTTGGGCGCGGCGCTTTTTTTGATTTCAATCGGGTTCACAGTATTATTTTGATGGATAATCAGGTCAATCTCCTTCTTGTTTTGATCACGATAAAAATACAGCGGCGGCCGTTCGCCGGTGTTTAAATAGCTTTTGTAAATTTCCGAGACCACCCAGGTCTCAAAAAACGCGCCGTCCATGGCGCTGGTTTCCAAAAATCCCGCCGAGTTCATCCGGGTGAGATAAGCGCAAAGCCCGGTATCCAAAAAATACATCCGTGGCGCCTTAATCGTTCGCTTCAGCGCGTTATTGGCATAGGGAGGGATCAAGACGACTAATCCGCTTGACACCAGAATCGACAGCCACTGTTTGGCCGTGGGAGCGGAAATCCCCGTCTCATTAGCCAGTGTTTCGTAGTTGACGTTGGTAGCTGTGCGTGCCGCAACCACATTAATAAAGTTTAAAAAAGAAAGCTCGTCCGCGACTTGGGTCAGATCTTTGACATCCCGGCTGATGTAAGTTTCAAGGTAAGATTCATAAAAACGTTTGCGGTCAACATTAGGATTCTCATACAGGCGTGGGAAAGACCCTTTGAATATCCGTTCGAACATCTCCGGCAGCGCCAGGCGTTTTGCGGTTTCCAACCGGCCGATCAGCGTCTGAGGTTCCACCTCAAAGGGACCAAATCCGGTTGCTTCAATCTCACTGTTGGACAGGCCCGGCATTCGTACGATTCCGGCGCGGCCTGCCAGGGATTCTGTGACGTTCTTCATCATGTGGAAGGTTTGCAAACCTGTCAGCCAAAAATCGCCGCAATTTTTGTGTGTGTCGGCATAGATTTTAATATAGTCGAACAGCTCCGGCGCGTACTGTACCTCGTCAATAATGACCGGCGGCGAGAACCGCTGCAAAAACAAGTCTGGTTCGGTTTTGGCCAGCGCGCGGTCGGTGGGATTATCCAGCGCGACATATTTCCTCTCCTGCTCCGCCATATATTGGAGCAGCGTTGTTTTGCCCGCCTGACGCGGTCCGGTCAGCACCAGAACAGGAAAGGTGTCGTTAATGGAGTGTATAACAGTTTCAAGGGTTCTCTTGTAGAACATATTTATCCTCCGATTTTTATGATACGAAAGGCGATGATATCAGGAGATCTAAAATTTTATTTTAGATTAACATATTTATGCTGGGATGTCAAAGACTCGCTATAACTCGCTATAACCACACCCACAAAACAAAACCATTGGTTGTCTTTTGAAAAAATGAGGGGAAAAAGAGGCTATCAATGCCAAGTAGCAAGGATTTGCATCCCTTCAAGCTTTATAGTATAATACGGCTATGAAAGGTGGTATAATTTATGCATATCGTGGCATCTGCTGCAATTAGAAACAACTACAATAACATTGCTAAAATCTGCAAAACAACCGGGGAACCTGTGTATCTGACTAAAAACGGCGAAGGCGATCTGGTTGTTATGGATATTAAGGCCTTTGAACACCGTGCCAAGGAACTAAAACTTGCTGAGGAATTGTTTCGTATCCGCTCTGCCAGGATGAACGGAGCAGAAGGCCACACTGTTGACGAAGTTCGCAAAACTTTGGAGCAAACTATTGAAAGTGTGGATAAAAAATAATGAATGGCAAAATATACAGTGTTATTATCTCAGATGCAGCGCTTCAAATGCTGGATTCACACATTTACTTCCTGGCCAAGGTGAGTCAAGACGCCGCAACAAAGATGATGAATCAAATTTTGCATGATATTGAGTCACTTTCTCAAAATCCCGCACGTTATCCTGTTTATGACAGTCAGTTTATTGAACCCCGTTACCGAAAAATGCTGACATCAAAACGATATTTGGTTCTATATGAAATAACTGATGATGCCATTTATGTAGACTATATTGTTGACTGCCGTCAAGATTATGAGTGGTTGATCCGCCAAATAACCCTCTCAACATCGGAAAAAGCCCATGCCGCTGTTGCGAATGGGGTGTAGTTTTCCAAAAAAAATCGATAGTTGTCTTGCTTTTTTCAGAAAAATTTAAAAAGAGGACGTATCCTTTTTTCTTAGCACAGAGTATATCTGCCTTAAGAAAACTTGATACGCCCGAAGTTAAGGAGGAGATGATTACCACGTTGAGAAGGTCATTCAGTATTCAAAAAGAAATTCAAAGGAGACTATGGGTTAAGTATAAAGGACAAATGTTAAATGAGTATTTAATAGAAATAAAAAAGTACAAATAAATTATTGCCGCCATCTGCGATTGCCCTTTCTATTATTTGCGAAGCAAAGTATCAACACGTTTTTGAACGTCCGCTTTTCTGAATTTCTCTAACTCATCGTGTTGCATATCGTAAATATCATCAGTATGTTCAACTGTATCATAGAACATCTGGCATGGAAGCTCTTGACAGACGCCACAATCGTGGAATTGTTTCAAGTGGGTTGCACAATGGTAGAGACAGCATACATCAATGCCGACCTGCCATTCTTCATAAGCCGTTTCTATATCATTACGGCCACACCCCCTGCAGCCATTTCCATAAACTTTTATCTTTATCCCGTCCAAATGGATTCCGCTTCATACAATCCTATATATTTCAATCCATTGTAATTAGCCTTATAAGGCTGAGAAACAGTAAAACCGGGTTCTGAATAGCTAAAGACAGCATTTGCTTTTTCTATACCTAACTTAGCGCATTCTTCTTTGATTCCACTGCAAATAGTATTGTTACAAACGGAATCCTTCCCTGATAGAACCCATAATGTCGCCAGTAATTGGTAATCTCAGAGAAATTCGTACGGATTTTCATATAGTAACGCTGGTAAT
>WRII01000035.1 GCA_009782825.1 Peptococcaceae bacterium | reverse complement strand
AGCAACACAAGTATCAGTTGACTCAGAAAGGTCGTGCCCTGACTATGGCTCTTCATCAATTCTTGGATGCTAGCGTGGAGGATCTGGTCAAACTGGATATGGCGAGCTGATTTTCTTGTTTTTTATGGGTCAAGTTTGTCCGTAAGTTACTAAAGATCGGCGAACCAATTGGAACGGGTGGACCGATTGAGGCCGAAGCGACAATCGTTTCGATCCAGCTAAACAGTGATTCTGATCATATATATGCAGATGTGGATGCAACACTAATACTTTCTATACAAAAGGAAAATGGAACAAGCTATGAAAAAACTCTGCAAGTGCACATTCCGGCCTGTCATTTACCACTATATCAACCAGGAAAAAAACATCAAGTATGGTATGAAAGGTCTGATCCAACTAAAGTAATGATTATTCACCCAGGCCACCCAAGAAGTGCTGAACACACCGTTGCCAGAATCGACTTTGATGAACTGGATCAATCAATGAAAGATAAGAAATCATGAAGGGAGGTTGCTTATGCAAGGATTAGCAAGGTCATGTTTCTTTATTGGGTTGCTCATGGTGGTTGGCTTTATCCCTATATCTTTTTTCTTCGGGAATATCTTTCCGGCGACTCTTATGATCTGGCTTGGTGTTCTTGGAGCTGTGCTAATGCTTATCGGTGGTATACAATCAGTAGTTATGAGAGGCAAGCCATCACCGATACCGGGAAAAGTCTTGGGATGGGGGCTTCTTGCCATCGCTGTCATCTTTATTGCAGCCCTGCCCATAAGTTGTACTATGACGGATACTTTTTTTCCGCAATCCGGATCTTACAAGATCGTTGTTGAATCGGAAAATGGAGATGTTTATGAAACTGACTTACGAGGAAAGGGTGCAATCAATAGGAAAGGTGAGTTTTTGCTTCGATATAATGCCAGTGAATTGGCTTCTTTTGTGGGGTTATATCTTGATTCATGGGTGGTGTCTGATGTGGATAATCCCTATTTTGTAGGGAAAATCAAAGTGAATAAAAGTTCGTATTATTCTTCCAATACCATTTATAACTCAGCCAACTCATCTTATCAGAAAGATATCTATTACGATCATAATGGAGAGATCGTCTGGTCTTATGAGTATACAGATCCTGTTAAAAGCAAGGATCCATTATTTCAAACTGTAAATGAGGTCGTTCCGCTTTATGATGGAGCTACAGGAGGCAATTTTTATAAGTATATTAACGTCAATCAGTTTTTGATTCAGATATATGGCATTGATGTACAGACAGTTTATGACAGAACGAATAAACACACATATTTGTATCTAATAAATAACTCATAAGTTTTCCCGCTGTCTTAGTCGATATGAGCCGCCAGGCAGTGCAGCTCATAATGGACTTGTTGCGTTTTAACATTAACATATTTTTGGCTACCCTTGCTGTGCCTTCGGCTATTCCTTCGGCCTTGCCTTTGCCATAGGCATGCTTGTTACGGGCATACTCATCCCGAAGGGCTTTTTATAGTTTACTCCACTCACATCCACTCACATCAGCTCTGCCTTTCAATTTGGTTCTCAGAAGGATATTATGCTATACTGGTTGAAAGTAAAACTCTGTTGAAAGACATCAGCACAAGCCATGCGCATTATCTCTGGAGAGCTAAAAGGAAGACGCCTGAAGAGTTTCCAAGGGCAGACCATCAGGCCGACCTCGGACAAGGTTAAAGGAGCCATCTTCAATGTGCTGAACACAAAAGTCCAGTCCGCGCGGGTGCTCGATTTGTTTGCCGGGACGGGGGGCCTGGCCCTGGAAGCCCTTTCCCGGGGGGCCGGCTCGGCTGTCTTAGTCGATATGAGCCGCCAGGCAGTGCAGCTCATACAGGAAAATATCAAACTTTTAGGAAATCCGGTTCAGGCCCATGTTATTCACGAAGACGCGTGCCGCTTTATCCGACGTTATACCGGAGCAAAGTTCGATCTGGTGTTCATGGACCCACCCTACCACCAGAATTTGGTGGAGACCCTTTTGCCTGACCTTCAGGGAAAAGTGAACCAGAATGGAGTGATTGTGGCGGAGACAGGAAAGGATGAGATGTTTTCGGCAGAGCCTTTTGTAATTCGGATTGTGAAAGAGTATGGGGATTCAAAGGTTTGGTTCCTGCAGAATCCCTGAAGCATGTTCTTCGGGCCAACAATGAATTTATGGCCGGAGGAAGGAGGGATCGTTTTGGAAAATCAATTGTATAACTTGATTGAGCAGCTGGAGGATACAATTGAACAGGGAAAAAAGATGCCTTTTACGGCAAAAGTGATGGTTGACGAAGACCAACTTCTGGAGATTCTTGAAAGTATCAAAAGTGTAATTCCGCACGAGATTCAGCAAGCCACGATGGTTCTGACTGAGCGGGATCGCCTCATTGAAGACGCACGCGAGGAAAGCCTGCGCTTAGTCAATAACGCGAAAAAACAAGCTGATCAGATGGTGAACGAAAATACTGTTTTGGTTCGGGCGCAAGAATATGCGGATGATCTGATAAAAAAGGCGCAAACCTATTCCCGGGATGTCAAAATGAGTGCGCTCAAATACTCGGATGAGCTGATGCGCAACCTGGAAATCAAGCTGGAGTCCACCTTTAAAGCCTTGCGCACCAGCCGTGAGGAATTGGCCCTGCTGGGTCAGGAGGATCCTGACGATGAAGACGCGGAGAAATCGGCCTGAGATAGGGGAGACATCAAACGGTTGATGACGTTGCAAATTGACTATGGACAGTAGAATTATGGGGTTATGTGACAATTAATAGCGATTTCCAGCTTGCTTGGCGGCTTGCCGGTTTCTGAAAGCAAGAATGAGGATAAGCAGTATGAGAGCGCCGAAGAATACGATATTCCATTGAAGCATATTCCAGGATTGAGCCGCCAAGACCGGTAAGTTCTGATCACCAAGAAAGCTTGGATTATGCAGCAAAGGCAGCTGGGAGGTGTTCCACACAGGAGTCAGAGAAGATAGATTCAGATAACGCAGGCCTAATTGACTCAACGCCAAGGCCAAAACCCCTTGCATGATCCGCGCAATCAGAAAAGGGCTGAGGCGCAAGTCCGTTTTCGCGGTGACACCGGCGACTTGAGCAAAGACACACAGGCCGCCAAAGCCCATGAAAAAGGCAATAGCGCCAACCTGTAACGCCAGCGTAGGCATAGCGTCTACGGCGCCGCGGCACCCCAAAGTTTGCTCGATGATGCCGGTGAGGACAGCTTCAATTTCCTGAACATGCGTTTGGCCAAGAATGAGAGATGGGATCTTGCTGAGAAAGGTTAGGATAGGCCAGTGTTTCAGCAGTCTGATGAAGACGGAAAAGATCATGATATATCCGCCGATTTGTAACAGGGTAGCCATATTTTTTTTGGCCGATTCACCCAAGGCCAGGCCCAAAGGGCGCCCGCGATTCTGGAGGGCATGCAGCTTTTGGATCCCTTGGGACACAGGATTTCCTTTCAGAACCGAGGAGACATTTTCGCCGGAGCCGCCTAAGCTGCCGCTGTCCTTTCCGCCGTAAAAACGGAACAGGAATCCAACAATAAGGTTGGCCGCGTAAACAGACCCCGCAAAGACAATCCCGAGGGCCGGGATCCCCAACATACCTCCGGCTACAGCTCCAAACATAAAACCCGGGGAAGGGTTGCAGGAGAAAGCCAGAAGCCTCTCCCCCTGAATCCGGCTGAGCTGGCCCGAGTGCCGCAATTGGCTTGTCAGCACAGCTCCAATGGGCATTCCGGCCGTATGGACAATAGCCAGCACAAAGGCCGCGCAGCCCGGCAGCCTGAACACAGGCCGCATCAAAGGTTCACACAGCGCTCCCAGAAAATCTGAAGCCCCATATTCCACAAGAAGATCGGATATTATAAAAAAAGGCAGCAAGGCAGGGAGGAGACACACAGCCCACAGAGTGATTCCCGCCGTGGCCCCGGCAACAACCTCTTGGGGCGCTACAAACATGGCGCCGGCAAAAAGTAAAAGGAAAACAAGGATTAGATACTGGCGTGTGCGGTGTGTGCGGGGACGCTGACGAGGGGGCGGCTTGCCGGGACCGGTCTGAAGGCGCAGGGATATCACCTCCGGATTGTGTGAATACTATAGTAACTTGCGGATTATTTTGCCCCGTATCACATAGTTCCTGAATAAACATATTTATATAACGAGCCTTTTATGATTATGAAAGATCACATCCAGGCGGACTCATCAAGGGTCACGAATTCACCAGACGTCACTGATTAGTACCTTACAGACGCGAAGCGTCGACAAAAAACAAGAAAATCCAATACTGATCACTAACCACTGATCACTGACCACTTGCGGGCGTAGCCCGCGTTAGAAAAGGAGTAGACCATTGAAAATCCTAATTATCAACTGCGGAAGTTCTTCCCTCAAATTCAAACTTTTCAACATGGAAGAATCCCAGGTTCTAGCCAAAGGACTGGCAGAGCGCATCGGCATGTCCGGTTCGGTCTTGACCTACC
The DNA here is from genome assembly GCA_009782825.1 of Peptococcaceae bacterium. Taxonomy (GTDB): domain Bacteria; phylum Bacillota; class Desulfitobacteriia; order Desulfitobacteriales; family Syntrophobotulaceae; genus WRJI01. The sequence goes on along the minus strand of WRII01000035.1, from coordinate 23,788 downwards.
AGACCCCCAGCCAACCGGGCGCCGCCAATTCGCCGAACCAAGGGCAGCCGGTCAAACACACCCTGACCCCTGACATGCCTGATCACATTACCGCCGTCAAACTTATCATAGAGAGTCTGTGTGACCCCGCACGCGGCGCTGTCACATCCCTGGACGAAATTGACGCTATTGGTCACCGTGTGGTTCATGGCGGAGAAAAGATCACCACCTCCGTACTTATCGATAATTCCATCAAAGACATTATCCGCGACTGTATCGAACTGGGCCCCCTGCATAACCCGCCCAATCTGGCCGGCATTGAAGCCTGCGAAGAGAACATGCCAGGCAAACCCCAAGTCGCGGTTTTTGACACATCCTTCCACCAAAGCATGCCGCGGGAAGCTTATCTTTATGGTCTTCCCTATGAGTATTATGAGCAGTACAAAGTCCGCCGTTACGGTTTTCATGGCACCTCCCACCGCTATATCAGCAGGCGGGCAGCCCAAATGCTGGGGAAAAACATAAAAAACCTCAAAATCATTACCTGCCATCTGGGCAACGGATCCTCCATCGCCGCCGTCAAATTTGGCAAATCCATTGAAACCTCCATGGGTTTCACCCCGCTGGAAGGACTCATGATGGGCACTCGCAGCGGCGATATTGACCCGGCTATTGTTTCCTACATCATGGAAAAAGAGAATTGGACCAGCCAGGAAGTCAACGACTTTCTCAATAAAAAATGCGGTGTTCTAGGGTTGTCCGGAGTGTCCAGCGATTTTCGGGATGTTCAGGAAGCCGCGGAAAAAGGCAATTTCCGCGCCCAACTGGCCCTCGATGTTTTTGCCCATGATGTCAAAAAATACATCGGCGCCTATGCCGCCTTGATGGATGGGGTGGATGCCATTGTGTTTTCAGCAGGACTAGGGGAAAACTCGCCCAGTACACGCTGGCATGTCTGCGACACCCTCGGCTATCTCGGTATCGCTGTGGATCCGGAAAAGAACATGTATCCGGGAAGCGGCGAAACAGATATTTCCCGGTGGGGCGCCAAGTGCCGTACCCTTGTCATCCCTACAGATGAAGAACTGATGATTGCCATGGATACCATGGAAATTATGGAAGGCCGCGGCGCCGGGGAAGGCCGCAGTGGGGGAGAGGTCCGCAATTCAGGAGGATCCCAGGGTACGCAGGGTTCGGCCAGGGCCCGCAGTGCGGTGATGATGCCATTCAGGTGAGGCGTGAGCATGCCGTGTTCCTGCTGATAACGAACTCCCTGAAGGCCTGAAGCCCTGAAGGCCTGAAAGATTTTGTTGACAAGAAGAGACTACAATGATAGACTCGTGATAGAGTCTATCATTGTCGTTTTAGCAGGAGGGTCTTTATTTATGGACAAGTATAAATTATTTGATGCTGAATAAAGAGTAACATCGTTAGTACCTTACAGACGCGAAGCGTCAATAAAAAACAAGAAAATCCAATACTGACCACTAACCACTGATCACTGACCACTTGCGGGCGCAGCCCGCGTTAGATAAAAAACCGATATCGTCGGATAACGGAGGAGGCGCAGGTATGAGAGGGGTATTTCTGGAGATACTTGGCATGAGTATCATGGCAGGGTATGTCGTTCTTGTGGTGATGCTGGTAAGGCTGCCCCTGAAAAGATTCCCTAAAATTTACTCATACGTCTTGTGGGCAGTCGTTCTGTTCCGGCTCTTGTGTCCCTTTTCCATTGAAAGCGCGATCAGTTTCATGCCGGTGTTTCCCGAGATATTTTCCGATATGTTACCCCTCAGCAGTGCCGATCAAGCCATAGCGGATCCGGCGCTTTCAGGTGTCGATCCGGAGAGCGTTGCCGCTAAGAGAGCAGGCTTCACAGCCGCCATCTATGTCTGGCTGGCGGGAATCACGGCGCTGCTGCTGCACGCGTCGCATGGGTATCTGCGGATAAAACGGCGCTTGCAAACCGCCACATGGGTTCGGGACAACATCTATGAGACAGATCGCATTATCACACCATTCGTGCTGGGGTTTTTCCGCCCAAAAGTCTATATCCCCCTGGGGATACAGGATAAAGACTACATTTTGGAACACGAACAGACCCATATCAGGCGGCGGGATTATCTGATTAAGCCTGTCGCGTATCTGGCGTTGTGCTTACACTGGTTCAACCCTGTGATATGGCTGGGGTATTTTCTGATGTGCAAAGATATGGAAATGTCCTGTGACGAAAGAGTTCTCAAGGGATCGGCAAAAGATATCCGCAAGGATTATTCGGGGTCGCTCCTGGCGCTGTCCATCCGGCAAAGCGGTTTGTTAACCCCCTCAGCCCCGGCCTTTGGGGACAACACCACCAAAACAAGAATTAAAAACGTGCTCAAATACAGGAGACCTGGAGCCTGGATTAGTATTGCCGCCACTATAGGAATCCTGGGCATAACTGTAGGCTGTGTGCTGAATCCAATTAAAACGGAGATTCAATCAACCCTGGCATTTTATGCAGAAGTTCCTGTTATTGAAAATGAGGAGTCTCCACATGATCCTGTATTGGAAGCCAATTCAATATTCAACATGAAATTCGGCCCGGGATCCGGATCGGAATCCGACCCGGAATCTAACCTGGCATCCACCCCGGAGCCCGGCTCGGGATCCGGATCGGAACTCGGCTCGGAATCCAACACCGACGACACAGGAGATGATACCCATGCCGAAACACAAGACACAGATAACAACAAAGAAAATGGCAGGACATCACCATCGCCCATAGAGAACTCAGAAAAAAATAACGATTCTGGCATCCCCTATCCCCTCTCAAGGGAAACAGTGCCTAAGGCTTCCTATGCGGAATCTATAGGAGGAACCGAAACAGTTCCAATGAATATACCTTCAAGGAAATAAAGGTTTCGACCATTTCGAGGGCGCCTTTTCCTAAAAAAAATATAAAAATTACCACTTGACAACAAGGGTCTAAAGAATTAGACTTATTGCAATAGATCGATCTACCGCAATAAACTCTACCTGGGAATCGTTCCGATGCAAAAAAAATCAAAGGAGTGTTATCATCATGGAAAAATTGACATTACCCAGCAGCCACCACTCAATTGACACGGAAGAAATGCAATATATCGATGGGGGCGGATTCTTTAATGATCTTATTAAGGTAGTGACAGTGCCGCTCATAGCGCCATTTACTGTTGGAAGCACATTGGAAATGCAATTGGGTATTGACGGCCCCTATACTGATATCGTAAGAGAAATGGCGGGGGTCCCTAACTATCCGGCTGACTCACCAAGTACTAAGATCTCAAGGGAAACAATGTCTGTTAATCCCTATGTGGCGCCGGTTCCAACAACTAACACCAGTATGCCTTCGAGGAAATAAGGGTTCCACCCATTTCGAGGGGCTGTACTTTCTTAGTGCAGCCCCTTTCTATGAGGTACCATTGATGAATCCTGATGTTTCGGCGATGAAAGGAGATCATGTTATATGGCGCTGTTCAAACGCACGTATCTTGTCAAACAGCATGATGCTACCGACTGCGCCGCTGCGTGTCTGGCCATGGTCTGTCTCCACTACAAGAAGGAAATAAGCATTTCAAAGCTGCGGGATATACTGGGAACCAACATGCAAGGTACGACATTAGCCGGGCTGGAAGCAGGGGGCAAAGAACTGGGGTTCGTCGTCAAAGCTCTGCGCGTTGATAAAGAGGGGTTCAGGAGCCGCTACACGCTGCCAGCCATTGCCCATCTCATCACAGAGGAGGGATTAACCCACTTTGTCGTGGTGGAGAAGATATCCAGGAACACGGTCAAAGTGCTCGATCCGGCAAGGCGGGCCGAGACCATAGACATTGATAAGTTCTTCCAGAGTTTTGACGGCGTGCTGCTGCTGCTTGCTCCCTCAAGCGATTTTGATCCTTCAAAGCAGCGCGGCACGGGTATGTTTGACAGGTTTATGAAGCTTATTCTCAGTCAGAAAAGACTCTTTATCTATGCCATTATTGCGTCCGCTATCCTGACGGCTCTGGGCATCATCTCTTCCCTATTTAATAAATTCCTCATGGACGAAATCCTGCCCTACGGGCTGAAAGATGAACTGCTGGTCTATGTCATTGCGTTCATGCTGGTGGGGCTCACCCAGCTGGGTGTCAGCTTTATCCGCCAGCATACCATTCTCTATCTTTCGCAGAAGATTGATATCAGACTTGTGCTGGATTATTTCAACCATATCTTCCGGCTGCCCATGAAATTCTTCGCCACACGCAAGGTTGGAGACGTTCTTACCAGGTTCTCTGATTCTTTTACCATTAAGAATGTTCTGTCCAGTATTTGTTTAACCGTCATCATGGATGTTATCTTAGCTATTGTGTCGGGCACCATTCTGTTTTTCATGAGCGGGGCCCTTTTTACCATTATTATTTTCATTACCCTCGCCAGCGCCGCCCTGGTGTATGCGTTTAAGAAACCGTACAAAAAGATTAATCTGGAACGCATGGAGCAGGCGGCCAAGTTGAATTCGGGAATTATTGAGAGTCTGAAAGGCATTGAAACCGTTAAGGGCAATGCCAGTGAACAAAGAATGATGGAAAACATAGAGAGGGATTTCATCCGGAGTATGCGTATCAGTTTCCGCGAGGGGTTTCTGTCGAATGTGCAGGGCAGTTTCTCAGGCATCATATCCCAAGGAGGTAATTTGGTTCTGATGTACATCGGGGCCTTGCAAGTCATCGATAATGCTATGACTCTGGGAACGTTGCTGGCTTTCGTCACATTGTCGGGATTCTTCATGAGCCCCATCGGCCGGCTCGTCGGTCTGCAGCTTCAGATTCAGGAGGCCAACATCGCCATGAAGAGAATGTCGGAAATCCTGGATGAGGAAGAAGAGCAAGAACAAGAAGCGGGCAAGAAGACTTTAGGAAGGCATGCGTCTTTAGAAAGCGGCATCTACGGCGACATTTGCCTGGAGGATGTCACATTCCGCTATGGTTACCGCCCGCCCGTGCTGCAGAATCTGACGCTCCATGTTCCGGGAGGGTATAAAGTGGCTCTGGTTGGGGAATCCGGATGCGGCAAGACAACAATCTCCAAGCTGCTGCTCAATTTCTTCCCCGCGGAATCCGGGCAGGTTACGATCAACGGATCCACCATCGACACTTTTGATGTGTCCGCGTTACGGGAAAGCATCGCCTATGTCCCGCAAAATGTCGAGCTCTTCTCCGGCAGTATTGTGGACAACCTGCGGATGGCCAAGCCGGACGCCACCATGCAGGAGATTATTGAGGCCTGTGAACTCGCCGGCTGCGAGGAATTTATCGCGCGGCTGCCGGCCAAACACCATACCTTTTTGGAAGAAGCCGGCGGCGGGCTTTCCGGAGGGGAGAGGCAGCGCCTGGCTATGGCCAGGGCCCTTGTCAAGAAATCCCGCTTTCTCATTCTCGATGAAGCCACGAGCAATTTGGACTTTATCAGTGAAAGTAAGATCTACAATACTATTTTTCATAAACTTAAAAAAACCACCATGCTGATCATTGCCCACAGGCTCAGCACAATCCGCGGCTGTGACTATATTTATGTCTTGGATAAAGGAAAGGTGGCCGAAGGGGGGACTCATGAAACCCTGCTGCACAGGCAGGGCCTCTACTACCGTATGTGGATCAGCCAGGTCGGTGAGTGGGGAGAGTCTGAGGGAGAAAGAAGCAGAGGTCCAGGCCGGCAATATGGATGGGGCTTCGCGACAAAAGAGCAGGGAGGAGGCGGCAGGAGCCAAGGCTGGCAGCGGTTGGATCTGGATCGAGATGACGAGTTCACGTATTAACCTAACGCGGGCTGCGCCCGCAAGTGGTCAGTGATCAGTGGTTAGTGGTCAGTATTGGATTTTCGTGTTTTTTTATTGACGTTACGAATTCCTAAATTACTAACCTTGAAGAGGAGGGAGATAGCCGTGCAAGCAGAAGAAAAAATTCAAATCCGTGAAAATAAGATTCTCAGGCTCAGCAAAGTTCTGATCAGGGATATTCCAAGAAACGAGCTTATCAATGAAGAAAAAATACAAGTCATGATTCGCAATTATATTATCAGCAAAGGGACTGCAGTCAGCGGGCCATCTATCACATTTTCGGGTATGGCTGTGGGCGCCAAAGGGCAGAAGCAAACGATAACGAAGCTGATGTTCCAGCTCAAGCATACAATCACTGTTGAATCCCCTTATAAGTTTCAGGAGACGATCCGCGCTGAGAACTGCTTATTTGCCCGGTTCACAGAAAAGATGGAGAATCTTCAGTATGCCTACCATAAACTCATGGTTCACGCTTTTGAAAGAGATATGAAACTAAGTGGCCAGACCTATTCGGTTTTTGTCAATGTATCAGAACACAGAGCTGTTGTGGATATTTTCATGCCCCTGCACCGCATGTAATGGTTGGGGAGGTGAGGTACAGCTATGAAAGAGTATAAACTACAAGAATTAACCGACAGCGCCCTTCTGTACGACCGAAACCCTCCCAAGCTTCTTTTGTATATCGTTTTGATGGTGGTGGGGCTTTTGGCTTTGGTCACATATCTTCTGATCATTACAGAGAAAACGTATGTTGTTACATGCGAAGGCTTGGTGCAAGCTGTCAATAAGCAAAATATCACAAGCCGATTTTCGGGCGAACTCATGCAATCTTATATGGAGGAAGGGCAAACGGTCAGGGAAGGCGACTTGTTGGCTGTCATACGGGGAAGCGATTTAAAGCAGCTGACTGAACAAATTGAAGCGACATCTAACCGTATAACGTTGTTAGAGCGGTTGGAAGAGGATCTGATTCAGGGGAGAAATAGCTTTAGTACACAGATTTCCGCAGAATTGGAATTCTATAACCGGTATCAAGCTGTAATGGCTCAGAAGGCGTCGTTGGATCGCAGCAATGAAAGCTTGGAACGTGAAGGATACAGCCGGGAAAAAATTGAGGAGATCAAAGCCACTATCGAGATCCAAAAGCGACAGATACAGTATAATGTTTTGTCGGAAATCAGCAAAGAAAAATCTCAGCTTATAGAAGAGAAAAACCGGATGGACGCACAGGAAGAATATAAGCTTTATGCTGCCGGAAATGGTGTGGTTCACCTTACGGTTCAGGTGTATAAAGGCATGATGCTGCAGGCTGGCATTGTGATCGGCAGTATCTCCGACCCGGAGGATGAGTTGTATCTGGAGACCTATATTTCAGCTGCGGACCGCCCCAGGGTGTCTCTTAATGATGAGGTGGATGTTGTCATTCAGGGGTTGCTGCAATCGGAGTACGGAATTTTAAAAGGTGAACTGGCAGAATTGGACACAGACGCCACACTTAACCCGGAGAGAGGGACAGTCCTCTTTAAAGCGAAGGTGACACCCTTGCAAGCCCAGCTTACCAATCGGAAAGGGGACGTAGCCGATTTGAGTCTGGGAATGACGGCTGAGATCCGAATTAAGTACAGCAAGATCACTTATTTTCAGTATTTGATGGACGGTCTGGGCATACAGTGGTGAGAGTCTAGGAGAAATATGAGGAACTCGTGACAACTCATCAACATTTGTGTTATGATTTTTCTGATCGAACACGCTTTGTGAACAGGAGGGATAAGTATGTCATTTCCGAAAGAAGATGAACGTTACACCTATGCAGACTATGAGAAGTGGGATGATGAAATTCGTTATGAACTCATTGATGGTGTTCCTTATATGTTGGCCGCACCGTCCCAGACACACCAGACAATCAGTGGGGAGCTGTATTTTCAACTTGCCGGCTTCTTGAAAGGCAAGCAATGTAAAGTCTTTTATGCTCCTTTTGATGTTCGTTTAACTGCCAATGACAAGGATGATACTGTTGTGCAGCCTGATTTGCTGGTTGTCTGCGATATGCCCAAACTTGACGGAAAGGCATGTGTTGGCGCTCCCGATATGGCTATTGAGATTTTATCCCCCTCCAGTTCACGGCAGGATAAAGTGGTGAAATTGAATCTCTATCAGAAAGCGGGTGTTCGTGAATATTGGATTGTGGATGTTGAGGACAAAGCTGTGCAAGTGTGTATTCTCAGAGATGGTGAGTATATTGTAAAAGCTTATACTGATGCAGATATAGCTCCGGTGCATGTACTTGAGGGGTGCAGTATTAATTTGGCGGATGTATTTGCCGAATAATCAAAAAAGGTGATGTTTCTTCTGAAAGCAGTGACTAAGGGATAGACGAACAGAACAATACTTTTATACTGTACCGAGTTATACATGGCGCTATGGATCTGCCGAATCAACTGCAAACTGACAAATAATTATAGTAGCAGCTGGTATTCAGGGCGCGGGGGAAGGTTCAAGGCAGGCGGATTTGCTACATGCCACCGTGGCGATAAGTTGATAGAGAAGACGAGGGGGCATAATATAACGTGAAACACTATAATTTTTGGGAAAGTTGTATGACGAAAATTGAAAGTGGTGATATTGAAGGGGCAACAACTTTTGCCCTTGAAACAGCTATACAACTAGACGTGCCTAAAGACCTTATAGATAAGATATTTTCAGTTAACCTGAAAAGCTATGAGAAAAAAATTGATGAATATATGCCGCAATGTATACAACGGGCAAAAGAGGAAAATGCAGAAGCATTATGTCTGTATTATAGCTTAGATAATGGATGGGATAGCACAATGTATATCTGCAAAGGGTATACTAAGGAAAATAGTGGGTGGATTGGAGCTTCAAGAAGTTGGATAGTGGGTGGATTGGAGCTTCAAGAAGTTGGGTTGAAATTGGGAAAGCGCGAGGCTTTTCCGGTATCTATAAAAAAGAAGCAGAGTCAGCGTTTTTTTGCGATAAAATTAGTTCGGGAATTTGTATCTTGTTAATGTTAAGAACAACCATAGCTTTTTATAATGTTGTAAGCAACTACAAAGACTATGACTTGAAACTTTGTATAACATGTACAGAAAGCGATTTTGTCAGAGTTGCTTGATATCACTTATTCCATGGCAACAGAAAAAGCCTGCGTATGTTCAAAAAGCGCACGGCGACAAAGAAACGCTGAGGGCGCGGAGTTAGCAGGGATGGCTTCGGGCAACCTGTAAGTTCGCCATACCGTTAAAAGGAGAACCCTTCTCTTCATTATTAAAAAGAACCACAGGGGATCGGTGCATAGATATGTATAACGGGTCCTTTGGTTTGAGCTGCTGTTTATCCTAATCTCAGTTAAGAACATAGTCATCTTTACGGTCTATTTCCCGTCTGTCGGCGTTATCCTCGTCACCGGGCATCCAGCCCGCCTTCCTCGTCTAGCCTTGACAGACGAAAAATATCCTCGCAAATATGACCATGTTCTTAACTGAGATCAGGATTAGCACAGTCCAATAAGACGAACGGAGCCATTATGAACAGATTAACACAACAGAATATAGACATGCCTGTGAAAATAGCGGGAATAGGACATTATTTTCCCGGAGAACCTGTGACGAACCAGCAGATTGAAGAACAGTACGGCTTTGACAGTGAATGGGTTCTGAAGCATACGGGTGTCGGGAGCAGACATTGGGCAGACAGCCGGAAAGAGAGATTTGTGGAAATAGCCCAACAGGCTGTTGCTATGGCATTGGCTAAAGCGGATATGAGGAAAGAAGAAATAGATATCCTTATATGTACGAGCTCCACTGTGCGCCCGGTCGTCAATTCCTCGGCGCTTGGCAGTTATTCTATGGACATTGCTTTGCCTCTGCAAGCGGATGCTGCCAAGCAGGCCATAAATGCGGGGATGGCCTCAGCGGATAGTACGGGAATGATAGTTGAAAGAATGTGTCAGGCAGTTTTAATTGAACGACCGGAAACAAAAAAAAGAATTGACTCATTCTTTGATAAGAACTGATCTGGGGCATAAGCTCCAACAGGCATTGAGGAATACTTTAGGAGTGTGAAACTATGAAAGAAGATACTGAGCATTTTTCTGGCAGGGATAACCTAGAATTGAGAAGCAGGGCACGGCAATTTGCCAGGGAAAACATTTTGCCGATGGCCGAAGAATTGGATAGAAATCCTGTATATCCCATGTCACTCATTCTGAAAGCTGTCCGGGAGGGTTTCGGAATTGTTTCAAGAGAGTATGGAGAGTCTGGGTATTCAACAGGTGATCAGGCAATTATAGTGGAAGAGTTTGCGTGGGTATGTGCCGGAATAACTGCCGCGCTGACCGTACATGAAGCAGCAGCCATACCGATAAGGTTGTCCGGGAGTCCTGAACAGCAGAGAGAAATCTTTGCCAAAATGGCAGAAGGGAAACTGTTCACGATGGCATTCACCGAACCGCATTGTGGTTCAGATATTACAGCGATTAAAACATTGGCGTCATACCGCGATGGGGAGTATTATCTCTCTGGGTGCAAATCCCTTGTTTCCAACATAGATGTTTCTGATTATTTCCTTGTCTATGCTAAAATAGAAGGAGAAAACGATCGGGATCTCTATCCCTTTGTTGTTTCCAGACAGGCCAACAACTTAACCGTGTCGGAACCCGAAGCCAAGTTGGGTCAAAAGGCGTGCGCTATTGGCCGCTTGGAGCTTGATGGCGTTGGTGTAAAAGAGTCAATGCGTTTAGGAGCGCATCATCATGGCATAGATTCTGTAAGAAGGATCTTCTCAATTACCCGTACCTGGGTTGCGGCCCTATCCATCGGAGTTGCGCGCAGAGCCTTGGAGATCTCATCCGCTTACGCAGGAGAGAGAACAGCCTTCGGCGTACCAATTTGGAAAAATCAAGCAGTGGGCCATGTCATTGCAGATATGGCCGTTGCCCTTGAAGCCGCTAAGCTGTTGACGTATGAAGCGGCATACACTGTGGACAAGGGGTGTGACACAGGCATAATGTCCTCATACGCTAAATTGTTTGCATCCGAAGCGGCTAATGATATTTGCGGAAAAGCGGTGCAGATCCTCGGAGGTTATGGCATTATGTCCGCGTATCATGTTGAAAAACTGTACAGAGACATTAAGATATGTCAAATCTATGACGGAACATCTCAGATACAAAGAGAAATCATTGTCAGAGATCTCATGCACTCCATGAAACAAGAGAATCAATGAAGACGTCTTCTTTTATTATGACACTACTATTTCAGAAAGGGTGTAACTATGGTGATTCAAATTGAAGGACTGTCCAAGGACTATGGCAGAAAGCGGGTGCTGGATAACATCAGTTTTTCTGTCAAAAAGGGTGAGATCCACGGCTTTCTCGGCCCTAACGGCGCGGGAAAAACAACGACAATACGGGTATTGCTTGGTTTTCTGTTATCAAACGGCGGTTCTGCGGCAATCTGGAACGAGCCGGTATCAATGAACAATGTCGCCCAGCGTAGGAGGATTGGCTATCTGCCCAGCGACATCGCATTCCCGCCCAATATGACGGGGAATGAAGTCATTGACTTTGCTTTGCAAACGCGGGGAGCGAAATCAGAGAAGAAGGATAAACTCGTCAAAGCCTTAGACATTGACCTGCGTACTAAAGTGAAAAGATGTTCCAAAGGTATGAAACAGAAAATCGGCATCATCCAGGCGCTGGCTCATGATCCGGAATTACTTATCCTTGATGAACCGACAACAGGATTGGACCCTTTGATGCAGCAGGTTTTTCATGACATCCTCTTTGAAGAGCACAGGCAAGGGAAAACAATACTGGTGTCATCGCATATTCTTTCAGATGTTGAACTGCTCTGTGACAAGATTACCATGATACGCAAGGGTGAAATTATCCTGACAGAAACCATGGACGAGGTGAATAAGAGACGGTTCAAGAAAATTTCTCTGTCAACTCATGAGGATACCGCCGCGCTGGCCCATGTCGCCGGAATCTCCAATCTGGTGACGGAGAATGGTGTGACCTCATTTTATTATCAGGGTGATTTCAATGTCATATTACAAATGCTGAGTCCCATGAGGATCAATAATATTGATATCAACACAATGACTATGGAAGATTTATTCATGAAGTATTATCATAAGGAGGCCTGAAAATGAGCGCGGTTTTGAAGCAGGATATTCGCAAACACTATCTGAGTGTGATTGTTTGGGCAGTTGTTCTTGCCAGTTACGCCTTTTCCGTTATCTATATCTTTCCGAACAACAACAGCAACATGAGTGAGGTGGTTTCCCTGTTGGAGGTGCTGCCGGAAGCTTTTAATGCGATGTTGGGCCAAGCCATTTTCTCCGGGACGGTCGATGGATGGATGCAGATGAACTTCTATTCCATGCTTGGTCTCATCATGGCCTTTTACACAATACTGACGGTATGTACGATTGTGACCCGCGAGATTGATACCAGAACGATTGAGTATACGCTGTCGCAGCCCATCAGCCGCGCCACGCTGATCTTAATCCGTTTTCTGGTGTTTGCTCTCTCAACGCTGGTTATTATGCTGACAGCGTTTGTGTCTGAGTGGGGCACATATATTTATTATGGCTATGATATGGATATAACAGTTCATTTCCTGCTCTATGCCAATTTCTTTGTGACAAACCTCATGATCGGAGGGATTATTCTCCTCATCAGTGTCTTTATGACCAACTATAACAGACTCCTGATGATCGGGATAGCGGTTGTTTTAGCATTGTATGTCCTGACAATAGCCATCCAGGCCATGAACGCGGATCCGGAGCCCTTTGTCAAATATATTTCCCCGTTCTCTTATATGCAGTCAGACAGCTTACTGGTCAGCGGTAAAATTGAGATGCATAATTTATGGGTTCCGGTTATAGCCTGTGCTGGCTGTGTGGCGGCATCCGCCGCCGTTTTCAGAAGGAAAGAGATCAAGATCTGACACGATATGGTACGAATAGAGGTATGCAGACATGAGCAGCCCATTCGCTCACGATGAAAACCCCCTCATTGACGAAGAGCCCAGATATGGTGCGGGCGGCAAAAAGATAGTCTTCGTCTATCCACAAGCCCAAAAAGGCATATTACTCGAACTTTGTGAAACAGGTCCCTCTCCGATTTGACAAAAAAAACAGGGAAACTTATAATGACAATGCCAACTCTATTTCAGAGGAGTCTTTAATGCGGATAAATCTATCTCAACTTAAGCACGCCCCAGAGGCAACACATACCTTTCAATTTCATAAACCCTGCCCATTCTTCTCCATGGGAGCCGACATTCTTGCCCTAGAAGACATGCTGGGTGTGGATCTGAAAGTTATGCGGGCGGGAAATTCCTTCATTGTCTCGGGTTCTGTGCACGCCCGTATCAGGGTGGTGTGTGCCCGGTGCCTGGAAGAGTTCATCTTTCCTTTGGAGGCGGCTTTTGAAGATGAGTGGGCATTGGCAGAAGATCTCATAGGGGAGTGCGACCTGGGTGGCTGCGTCACCCCAAGTGACCGTGTCGACCTAAGGAACAGCGGCATGTATCAACAGCGCCAGGACGATCTCTTCTGCTTTACCGAAGAGGAAGTCGACGTTACCGAGCGCATTATGGAACACCTCATTCTCAGTTTACCCATGCGGTTTATCTGTTCCGGTGAGTGCCGGGGGCTGTGCCCTCAGTGTGGCCGTAATATGAACACAGATCCCTGTACATGCCAAGACCAGGCCGTAGATTCCCGTCTGGCCGCATTAGCCCAATCCCAATGGAACAGCAAAAAATAATAAGGAGTGTAAGCTAAGTGGGAGTACATCAGACACGACAGTCCCGATCCCGGGTTCGCCGGCGCCGGGCTACGCAAAAGCTTGAGGCGCCCAACCTTGTAGAATGCCCGCAGTGCCATGAACTCAAGCAGCAGCATCATGCCTGCCTCGCCTGTGGCACATACAAAGGCAGAACAGTTATTTCCGTAGACTCAGACTAACGCGGGCTTTGCCCGCAAGTGGTCAGGGGTCAGTGGTTAGTGGTCAGTATTGGTTTTGCAGTTTGACTCATGACCAATACCTGTAAATTCCAACTGTCTCAAGAGGGGGAGGCGCTTGCACATGAAAATTGCCGTCGATGCCATGGGCGGCGACAACGCGCCTGAGGCGATTGTCTCAGGGAGCCTTCAAGCTGTTCAGAGATGGCCGGATCTGGAGATCATTTTGGTGGGGGATCCGAAAAAAATTCAGGGATGTCTGGAGAAGATCCCAGGCGGTAACAGCGGTAACAGCGCCACTGTCAGCGGCAGTGACCTTTCCCAAAAAATAACGATAGAAGAAGCCTCGGAACTCATCACTATGGATGAGCACCCGGCCAACGCCGTCCGCAAAAAAAAGAATGCCTCTATCGTTGTTGCCACCCGCATGGTCAAAGACGGACGGGCTGATGCCCTCGTCAGCGCCGGAAGCACAGGGGCCCAAATGGCAGCTGCCCTTTTAGGCCTCGGAAGAATTTCCGGCATCGACCGCCCCGCGATTTGCAGTGTATTGCCCGCTCCCAGCGGCGCCAAAGTCCTTCTGGACGTCGGCGCCAATCTTGACGCGAAACCAGAAAATCTCTGTCAATTCGCGCTCATGGGCAGCATTTACGCCCAGATGATTCTCAAGATAGAACAGCCCCGAGTCGCCCTGCTGAACATCGGCAGCGAAGAGGGGAAAGGCAATCAATTGACCCAGCAGGCCTACGATTTGATGAAAAGCGTTCCCATCAACTTCACAGGCAACATCGAGGGACGTGACCTGATGTATGATCAAGCGGACGTTATTGTTTGCGATGCCTTTGTGGGCAACATTGTTCTGAAAACCTTAGAAGGATTCTCCGCCTATCTTTTCGGTCTGCTGAAAGAGACCCTGTCAGCCACATTCACGCGCAAGATTGGGGCAGCCATGGTGATGCCGGCCTTGAAGCACATGAAAGCCTCCTTCGACTACACAGATTATGGCGGCGCGCCCCTCTTAGGGGTGGCAGGAACCAGCATTATCTGCCACGGCAGTTCAAACGCCAAAGCCATTATGAACGCGATCCGTGTGGCCGGAGAATGTGTCGAAGACGGTGTTATTGACGACATTGAGCGCTGTTTATCGCATTTTGCAATAAAAAGAAGTTAAAATTAGATTGACAAATGAACCCAATAGGTATAATTTGAATACCTGAGGGAGGGGGGTGAAACAATGGATGTATTTGCGAAAGTAAAAGAACTCGTTCTCGCGCGTTTCAGCCTTGAAGAAGATGATATCAGCCTGGAGACCACATTTGAGTCCGTAGGTGCAGATTCCTTAGATATCGTTGAACTTATCATGGAAATTGAGGAGGAATTTGAGATCGAAATCCCAGATGAAGACATGAAGAAAATGGCCACTGTGGGAGATATGGTAGAGTATCTTAAAGAAAATCGCTGATCCAGACTGTTATACCTAGGGCGCTAGGACCCTGTAGCCGGATGCTGCGGGGTCCTTAATCCTAAATCTGATCAGCAAAGGAGTAGATACAGTGAAAAATCCGAACCACAGGGGTGACGGTGAAAATAAAGCGGATGACAACACCTTGCAGATTTTGCCTACCAGTCGAACTTTATCAGAAAACCATAACTCAGTAAGAAAAAAACCCAACAAAAAACATTCTAAACAGCCCCCAAAATCCCGGCATTTTCGTGACACTTCATCCAGCGCCGGCCGAAGGCAGGACTTGCCTAAATCACCCATGACATCCACATCAGCCATGATGTCCTCGTCATCCGTGATTTCGAATGCCCCATCCAAGTCCAAAGGGCCGAAGAAGACAGCAGGAACCCCCACTCTGCCCTTCCCCGACAAACGAGGATCCTCCAAGAGAGCTCACCAGCCGAGCATGGCCCGCATGATTGAAGTTGCGAAAAAAGCCGAAGCGCGCCGGAGAGCCGAGAACGAAACAAGCCACCCCCCCCGGGCCAAAGATTCTGAGACAGGATCCAAGAACGTTACCCCCCTTCAAGACAAGAACAAAAACGGGAAAAAAGCCGCCCTGCCGGGAGATGATGTCAAGACCGCCCAAGTTTTAAAAAAAGCCGCTAAAGCTGCCCGCGCCAAAAAAGATCCTTCCGCTAAATCCGTGGCCCTTGTCACAGACACTAAGAATCAAGCCCAAGCAGGATTTCCCACAAAGAAAGCCACCTCCAAACAGGCTCCGCACCGCGCCAATCCCTCACAAAGACGGCAAAGATGGGGAAAATCCATGCCAAAAGGCCACAACACAAAGCTTGTGCCCGCTGATCCCAACCGCCATCTGACCACGCGCCAAACCAGAGAATTGCGGGTGGAACAAGCCATGCGCCGTCTCAAAGAATCACCCTCTCAGGAACGAATCGAATCCTTGGAGACGACTTCCCAACAAAGATTAGCTCAAACCCTGAACAGGATGAGCCTGGATAAT
Source organism: Peptococcaceae bacterium (assembly GCA_009782825.1). GTDB lineage: Bacteria > Bacillota > Desulfitobacteriia > Desulfitobacteriales > Syntrophobotulaceae > WRJI01. The sequence continues at coordinate 7,507 of WRII01000035.1, read as the reverse complement.
CCCAAGAGCCCCCTTTTGCTGGTGGCCATCACCCATCCCTCCTACACCTTTGAGAATCCCAATATGAATAAAGAGAACAATCAACGCCTGGAATTTTTGGGCGATGCCGTGCTCGATTTCATTGTTGGGGAATACCTGTATCTGAAATTTCCCGATAAATCCGAAGGCGAGCTGACGAAGATCCGGGCCGCCGTTGTCAACGAAAGCACACTGGCCCAAGCGGCGCGACAGATCCAGCTGGGCAACGCCTTATTGCTGGGGCGCGGAGAACAAGTCTCAGGCGGCCGCCAAAGGCCCTCCATCCTGGCTGACGCCCTGGAAGCCGTCATTGGCGCCATCTATCTTCAGGACGGCTTTGACGCCGTGCGCCAGTTCGTTTTGGATATGCTGGTGCCCATCATAGAAGAAGTCGACCAAGACCATTACGGCGACTTCAAAACCCTGCTCCAAGAAGTTGCCCAACGGGACGACTGTTCCATATGCTACCGCATTTTGGATGAATTAGGCCCGGACCATAACAAATCCTTTACAGCAGGCGTGTTTGTCCGCGGCGTTCTCAAGGGCAAAGGAACCGGAAGAACCAAGAAAGAAGCAGAGCAGATAGCGGCGCGGTTGACACTAGAGAACTGGGAGGTCAAATGAGTGATCCACTATCTGAAATCCGTGCACATCCATGGCTTCAAATCCTTCGCCGATAAGCTCATCCTAGACTTCCAACCCGGTGTCAACGTAGTTGTCGGACCCAATGGCAGCGGCAAAAGCAATATCGCCGACGCCGTACGCTGGGTGCTGGGGGAACAAAGCATCAAGAGCCTGCGCGGCAGCAAGATGGAAGACATCATTTTTGTCGGGAGCCACTCCCGGCGCCAAGTCAGCCGCGCGGAAGTCACCCTGATCTTCGACAATACCACGCGCCTGTTTCCCCTGGACTATGAAGAAGTTACCATCAGCCGCTGTATTTACCGGGACGGAGACGCCGAATTTCACATCAACCGCGTACCCTGCCGCCTGAAAGATATCCAAGAACTTTTCCTGGACACAGGATCCGGCAAAGAAGGATTTTCCATCATCGGCCAAGGCCGAGTCGAAGAAATCCTCAACGCCCGGGCAGACGAGCGGCGGTATCTTATCGAAGAAGTCGCCGGGATCAGCAAATACCGCGTCCGCAAAAAGGAAGCCGTACGCAAGCTCACCGATACCCAGCAGAATATAGACCGTTTGATGGATATCATTATCGAAGTAGAAGAGCGTTTAGGGCCTCTGGCAAAACAGGCCGAGCAAGCGCGGAAATACGTGCAGCTCAATGAAGAGCTGCGGGCCACAGAAGTGTGCATGATTGTCCAAAGCCTGGAAGAGCTCAAACAGCAAAATGACCAAGCCCATCAGGAAATAGACCGTTTGAACATCCGGCGCGACACCCAGGCCGCCTCCTTAGCCCAACAAGAAAAAACCGCCACAGACCAAAGAACCCATTTGAATGCTCTTGACCAGAAAATGCAAACCGTTCAAGACGACCTTCATAAACGTACCAATGATCTCCAAGACCTTCAACACGAGATCACCCTGTTGGAGGAACGGGAGACCCATATGGCTCAGCAAACCTCCCGTCTTGACCAGGACATGGGCAGCAGCCAAGAGAAAAACCAAGCTGCCCAAACCTCTCTGGAACACTGGACCCAGAGGCAGACAGAAATCCATACCCAAGCGTCTCACATTGAGAACACCTTGAAATGCCATGAAGACGACCTTCAGCGCCTGCGCCGCTTAAGCGGCGCCGAACGTTTAGAAGCTATTAAAGACGAAATCTTCGATGCGCTGACAGCCGAAACAAACTGGGGCAACCAGATGCGGGAGCTGGATCGTCAGATCGACATGCATCGGCGCGGACAAGCCCAGCTGGACGCGGAGATTGCCCGTGTTGACAAAGGGAAAAAGGCTCTGGAGTCAGATCTGGCAGACCTGGAGAACTCTCTGGCCGACGCACATACCGTCAAAGCCGGCCTGGAAACAACAGTTTCCGCCTTAGAGCACTCCTTGAATGAGAAAGCTGCTCAGTGGCAGGAAGTGTCGGACAAGCTCGCCCGCCTGATCCGCCGCCTTGATCAAAACCAGGCCCGCTGGCAGACCCTCAAAAGCATCCAGGAGAGCCGCGAAGGGTACTTCAAAGGCGTCAAAGAGATCCTGGACGCCTACGCCCAAGGCAAAGTCTCCTGCGGCGCCCTTTATGGCGCAGTGGCCGAAAATATAAGTGTCGACAAAAAATATGAACCCGCCATCGAAGTGGCCCTGGGATCCGCCATGCAGAATCTGATCATCGACACCTCCGACAGCGCCAAAAAATGCATTGCCTATCTCAAAGCCCATAAAAGCGGCCGCGCAACCTTCCTGCCCTTGGACGACATTCGGGGAACTCTGTTGTCCCTGCCCTCTTCCATCAAGAAAAACCCCGGGTATCTTGGTTTAGCCGTTGAGCTGATTCGCTTTGATAAAAAATTTACCCGGACGATGGAATATCTGTTGGGGCGCATTATCATTGTCACAGACCTGGACGCCGGCGTGGCCATCTCCCGGGCCTGCGGCCAGAGATATCGTATAGTGACCCTGACCCAGGATCAAATCAACATCGGCGGCGCCCTAACCGGCGGCAGTTTCCAGAGCAAATCCCACCTTCTCGGCAGTACCCGGGAACTCGAGACTTTGGCGGAGACCATCGCTGTCCTTGAGACCGAACACGCCCAACAGAACCTTGTTTTGAAACAGAACGCCCATGAATGCGACAGCCTTAAGGACACCCTCAAAACCGCTCAGACAGACCTGCAAAAATCTTTGGAAAAGATTAGCCTGCGCAGCGCTTCCCATCAACATATCCAAGAAAAAATAGCCCGTGAAGCCGAAATGGTAACCATGATCACAACCCAAAAACAAGAACTCGCCGAACAAATTGTCACAGCCCTGGCGAACCACGAAGAAGCCGCAGACAAACGAGACACAGCTCAGAAACAGGTACACAGGTTGAAAGAAGACCAAGCCGCCTTAGACGAAGAGGCCCGCAGTTACGCGGAACAAGCCGACACCACAGCCGAGAGAATCACAGTCCTTAAAGTAGAATTGGCCCGTCTCCGTGAAGAACACGACCAGATGACTCAAAGAATTGCCGATGAAAAAAAAGAGTATACCCAAGAACAGGACAGAATACAACAGCGTCTCCAAGAAAAAGAACAGCTGCTGCAAGCCAGCGCCCGTTCCGCCGACACCAGGGTTCAAATGGAAGAACAGGTGAAGCAAGATCAACAAGCCCTTACCGTGCAGAAAGATCTGCTGGCTGAAGACCGTATTCAGAAAGAACATCTGGCCCGGGATCTGAATACCCTTGAAGAAGAGATCAAGCAAATCCGCGAGAACCTGGCCGCCACCAACAACCAAACCCATCACATCGAACTCAAATGCGCCCGCAGCCTGTCCGACTGGGAAGCAGGGCTGGACAGATTGGAATCGGAATGGAATCTGACGTGGGAAGAGGCAGTGGAAGAGGCAGGCCGATGCACTCATGCACAGGTGAAGGATGAAGAAGAACCGGAAGGGTCTGCGGTAGACACAGAGATCCCCACTCCGAAAACGAAGGCACTGGCCAAGGAGACCCGCCGCCTGCAAAAACGCGTTCAGGAGATCCGCAAAGCCCTGGCCCAGCTTGGAGCCGTTAATCATACAGCCTTGGAAGAACACCCCGCCATGGTCGAACGCTACAATTTCCTGAAAACGCAATATGACGATCTTATTGCTGCCAGCACCAAGCTCACAGATTTCATCGGGGAACTCGATCAAGTCATGCAGGAAAAATTCGCCCAGGGCTTTGAAGAGGTCAATAAAGCCTTTTCCGAAGTCTTTTGCCAGCTCTTTGAAGGAGGGCATGCTCATTTAAGCTTGGATCAGCCTGACAACCTGCTGGAAACAGGCATCAATATCATCGCCCAGCCACCAGGTAAAAAACCACAGCTCCTATCCCTGCTCTCGGGCGGGGAACGGGCCTTCACAGCCATTGCCCTGCTGTTTGCCATGCTCAAGGTCAAACCCAGCCCCTTCTGCATCATGGACGAAATTGAATCAGCCTTGGATGAAACCAATGTCAGACGGTTTATTCAGTATGTACGGAGGTTGTCCTCCAATACTCAATTCATCCTCATTTCCCACCGGCGCGGCACTATGGAAGCCGCCGACCGGCTCTATGGCGTCAGCATGGAAGAATCAGGCGTCTCCAAGCTGCTGACAATTGAATTAGATCAGTTTGGCACACAGCCCGCGGAGAGGCGGGAGCTGTCGTGGTTGGACTCTTAGGGAGTGGGACATCAGCGATCCCTTTCTCTCTGAGAAATAGTTATGGTACAATTGACTCTGTGAGTATATGTATTGGAAGGAGAAACCTCATGGCTGGATTCATAGCATCCCTGAAAGAAAAACTAACCAAAACGCGCCAAGGATTCACTGAAAAAATCGATTCTTTCTTTGCCCGGTTCACTAAGGTGGATGAAAACCTTCTGGAAGAACTCGAAGAAATCCTCATCCAATCTGATATCGGAGCTCAAACATCCTTCGAACTCGTCGAAGATCTGCGGCAGATCGTTAAAGAGCAGAGGATTACAGATCCCGCCGCTTTGCCCGTTAAGCTCCAGGAGATCATTCGGGAATATCTGGGCGAACGGCAGGACTTGATCATGAATGATGAGCTCACTGTCTTCCTGGTGGTAGGGGTCAACGGTGTGGGAAAAACCACTACCATCGGCAAGATGGCCCATCTCTTTACCCAACAGAAAAAGAAAGTCATCTTGGCCGCCGCCGATACCTTCCGGGCCGCCGCCAGTGAACAGCTGGAGATTTGGGCAGGCCGCGCCGGCGCTGATATTATCAAACACGGAGAGGGCGCCGATCCGGCAGCTGTGGTTTTTGACGCCCTCCAAGCCGCCCGCGCCCGCAAAGCCGACGTTCTTATCGTCGATACAGCCGGTCGGCTGCACAACAAAGTTAATCTCATGAATGAGCTCAATAAAATCAAGCGCGTCATCGCTCGGGAAATCCCCGAGGCCCCCCATGAAGTCCTGCTTATCCTTGACGCCACCACCGGCCAAAACGCGATCCAGCAGGTCAAGATATTCCGTGAAGCCTCGGATGTGACCGGGGTTATCCTGACCAAAATGGACGGGACAGCCAAAGGCGGTGTTGTGGTGGGCTTAAGGCATGAAGCCAATGTGGCTGTTAAACTCATGGGGGTGGGGGAAACGCTGGAGGATTTGCGGCCTTTTGACCCACAGGAATTTGCTCAGGCGATTTTTGAACGATGAGAAAAGGAGTGTAGGAGGGTATCATTGTGGTACATACATTGGAATGGGACGGTCAGGCCCTTATTATTCTGAATCAGGTTGAACTTCCATTTCGAGTTGTCTTTCGCCATGCATCTTGTATGGATGATGTGGTGGAGGCTATCCGCCGTCTTGAAGTGCGTGGGGCTCCGGCGATTGGGATTGCCGCGGCTTTTGGATATGTGCTTGGGATCAGAGAGTATAGCTCAGAATATAGGTCCTCAGTCAATCGGACCGACCAGGTCAATCGGACCGACCAGGCCAATCGGACTGACCAGGCCAATCGGACCGACCAGGTGTGTCAGGAAACACAAGGGGAGTTTGCAGCACACGCGGACAAGGTGTACCGGACGTTGGCCGCGGCGCGGCCCACAGCCGTCAATCTTTGTTGGGCTTTAGAGCGCATGGAGGCGAGACTGAAGGCTGAAGCGCTTGCAGAAGAGTCTCTGGATACACTCGTGCAAGCGCTTGAGAAAGAGGCCCAGGCTATGATGCGCGAAGATGCTCAAATCAACCGTTCCATGGGGCAGCATGGTGCAAACCTGATTCCGCAGCCCCGGCATGGCCGCGACAGGATCACTATCCTGACACATTGCAATACCGGAGCTTTGGCTGCTTCGCAATTTGGCACAGCTCTCGGCGTAATACGGGCGGCACACACAAAAGGCAAAAAGCTTCACGTTTATGTGGATGAGACCCGGCCTCTTCTTCAAGGGGCGCGGCTGACAGCTTGGGAGCTTTGGCAGGAGGGGATTCCGCTGACCCTGATCACGGACAGTATGGCAGGATGCCTGATGTACCAGAAAAAAGTTGATATGATTTTAGTAGGGGCCGATCGCATCGCTGCCAATGGGGATACGGCTAATAAAATCGGAACCTATACTCTGGCGGTTCTCGCCCGGGAACACGGGATTCCCTTTTATGTGGCCGCGCCGATGTCTACCATTGATCTCAAGACTGCGGACGGTTCAGGGATCATTATAGAAGAAAGGGAAGGGGACGAAGTCCGCAGGATTGGGTCTCATGCTGTGACGCTTCCTGAGATCCCTGTCTATAATCCAGCTTTTGATGTGACACCGGCAGGATTTATTAGGGGTATTATCACGGAAAAAGGGGTTCTGGAGCCGCCGTTTTTTCAAAGTATTCGAGAGTTTTGTGAGAGATAAAAAGAATGAAAGATCATGGAATTGAATTGTGAGGGTGCAGGAAGGGAAGGATACCTTCGAGGACTTTAGAATATGTACTATCCCCTACAAATTCCATATCTGTTGAACCAAGCTCAATCCGAGGCTTTTTATTATACAGAGGAGCCGATTTCCCCGTTATTTTCTGCCTTCGTCATATGCTTTTGGGAAATGTCCCCACGCACTCAGGAGAGGAAAAAAGTAGAACATGTCATGATCGCAGACGGATGCATTGATCTTGTGGCTGATTTTGAGGGCGGAAAGATTGGATTTGCGGGGGTGAGCAGGACGAATTTTTGTTCTGAAAGTGTGCTGCCTTTTTGGTCTATGGGAGCGCGTTTGAAACCTGGCGCCTTCTACCAGCTGGCAGGGGTCTCGGCTATGGCCGCAATGGACACATTTTTGCCGCTGGAGGCTGTGGATGACAGCTTTGACTCGGAGTACTATTTTTCGCTGCCTTTCGCGGAAGCCAAAGGATATTTGAGGGACTTTATTACGAAATTATCGATGGGAAAATCCCCGGACATGTTTACGTCGCTGTTTGATGATCTGTTTGACATCCAGGGAACACATATTCCTGTGACTGTGATGGATCTCTACCAAAGGCTGAACTTCAGCCCGCGGCAGTGTCAGCGTCTTTTTGCCAGGCATTTTGGCCTGACGCCGCAAATGGTGCTTAGTATTCTCAGGTTTCAACAGTGCTTGTTGGCGCTGACGTGGGGTGAGATGATGCCCAATGATCTTCTCAAGGTTGCGTCTTATTATGACCAGCCCCACTTTATTAGGGATTTTAAGCGCCATATTGGGATGACGCCTCCTGAGCTTGTGCGTATGTATTTGTCTTGAAATCTTGAAATGGGCACATTTTGAAAGGGCGCACCAATTAATTATTGTAGCATAATATTCCAAAAACATATGATGCTTCTTGAGCCGGCCACACAGAGCAGGCGAACATTTAACGCGCTCGATTCT
>WRII01000034.1 GCA_009782825.1 Peptococcaceae bacterium | reverse complement strand
GACGCCAAAGCCGTATGGCAAAGAGAGGCTGAGGAGCGCGGGGAAAAGAGTGGGGAAGAACGATCTGACCGCAAGTGGCAATCGTTGATCCTGCAAAAGGATGCCGTTCTTGCCGACAAGGATGCTGAAATCGCAAAACTGCGAGCACAGTTGGATCAAAAGTAAGGTCAGGATATTCATCACATTCTCCGCACATTCGAGGGATATCATGCGCGCTTACGCAAATACTGGAAAAAGTGCAAAAGACGTAACTGCGGGGATTTGTGCAGATTATCCGTCACGCCGGCAAACCATCAAAAAAAGTGTTTTCTGCATCTCCCGGCGGCAGTGTCCAAACACAGTGTAAATGGTTGGGCAATACCACCAATGCGTCGATATGGAAGGGTTGATTGTGACGCACTTTTTTTACCGCTTCCCGCAACAGGCCGATTTCCCGAACAAGTCATTGGCTATTCCGATCCAGCAGATTGACCGTAAAAAATAAGTCCCGCCCGGAACTTGCATTACGACGATAATCCGGCATAAACAGTCGCAAAAATTGTTGGAGGAGTAGGTTGGACAAGCCGCGCAGCGGCGTCGACAATTGTACGGGCCGATGTGAAGCATCGCAATATGATATGATATGAAGATAGTGACGCTTCGCATCAGAGAGTTACGACCGCCGGACGGCGGCCTTTTGGCCTTGTCCAGCCTACCCGAGGTAGTCGGTGTTTTTTTTTCATATTAGTTTGTGTCCTCGTTTATTAGTTAAAAGTTTCAGTCAATATTTTTATATACCATTGATAGTGATCGGGAAACGTTTCATCGAAGCAAACTACACCCAGCCACTCATCTTCATCCTGGTATATGGTTACCTTTTCATTAATTTCCAAATTGAAAGACTCTACCTCCTTCTTTGATAAAGCTGGGTTTGATGGACCAATATAATTAAAGTTACAATCGACTTCGATTTTTTTCATTTTCATTCACATCCACGTGTTTGGTACTTGGATACCCGTCCAAACTCAGAATGGGTACCTTTTCGCCAGTTTTATCAACGAGTTCCCCACATAAAAAAACTTGATTCCCTTAATGGTCTACAAGCATCGTTCCAATAGGGGTTTCTACTTTCTGTTCCATAAACCCTCCTCCCGGATGAGGCTCAAATCAGCAACGACATTCTTTGGCAACCCCGCAGGCAACGCCCCCGCTTTGCGCCTGGGCGCGGCCTCCACCGCCTCTGAGCGGACAACAGCTAGCGGGACGAAGCTGTCGGGCTCATAGAGGTAACCCTGCCTTTGGTGGCTGCCGCGGTCCTCACTCAGCAACCGGTTCCCGTCCCAACTGAATTCGTCGCTTCTTCGGTTTTTCCTGCTTGGGTGAGCTTCCTTTTCTCTATCCGTCTCCCCAGCGGGACATAGAGATACTGCCAGCGTTCGGTTTTTTTCTAAGAACAGGAACAGAGCTTTATAGGTGCGCTCACATTTTTCCATCCAATCTGGATAATTCTTGTATGCAGGCAGAACCTCATCGATATTCCATATTTCGTAATCTTCAGGCAAATTGTAACGCATTAGACATACCTCAACACTTCATAAATATTCTGAACAGGAATTATTACTCCCTTTCCTTCCTGGCTCTTTGATACATGTGCCACCAGCTTTTCGTATTCTCTTTTCCTGTTATTTCCTCTTTTTTTCTTAATGCTTCTACGACATTAATACACTCAAAACACTCCAAACCCATCCATAAACAACAGATCCTCAAAAGACCGGATCTTGCTCTCCGGCACATTTTTTCCATACCGCACCATAAGAATATTAGCCGGATGAGAACAGATCTCCTCTTCATCCGTATCCTTCATCTGCATGCCGACATGCTCCATAACCCGGCGCAAAGCCTCCCGGTATTCCCAAATATGCATACCGGTTCCATCCAAGTCCCAGTGCCAATAGTACTCCGTTGTCAGTATGATATAGTCTTCCATTCTCTCATCTTCAAAAGACACTTCCAACATATGTCTGCTCAGCTTAGCATTGCGAAATTTAGGCGCAACCTCAATAGCCCCCAGCTCCAGCACATTGTCCGGCCCCTGGGACCATCTTTGAAAGCTGTCCGGCGGATGATAGGTCACATATCCCAGAATCTCATCATTCAAACGGGCTGTCGTCACTTTTCCGTCCGGCAATTTGCTAATCCCAATCAGAGCTTCCTTCTGTCTCTTCGCCGGACGGAAAGCCTTCAACGTCATATTCATGGTCAACTCTTCCAAAAACTCGGGAGGGGTCACACCCATAATATGAAGTTCCCCAACGTCAGTTTGGACGGGACGCATAGAATTGTGCCACCTTTTCACATCCGTCCTCCTCTTCCAAGTCGCCTAGATGGGTTCTACATAATATGCGGTTTATCCTTCTTTTCAACGACATAATTATTAAAATAGAAATCATTCGGGCCTGTACATCCTTTGTTGGCAGCGCCAGGCGCCTGTCACTGCCAGCTTTCCAAATAAGCCTTCTGTTCCGGCGTCAGGACATCCATGCGATAATTCAGCGCCTCCAAACGCATCCGCGCAACCCGGTCATCTATCCCCTCCGGCACAGCATACACGCCGCTCCCCAGCTCATGAGAGCTGATATAGTCCAAAGCCAGCGCCTGCAGCGCAAAAGTCATATCCATGACCTCCACAGGATGTCCATCCCCAGCCGCCAAGTTAACCAAACGCCCTTCCGCCAGCAAGTTAATCTTATGGCCGTTAGGCAGCACATATTGTTCCACATTAGGGCGCGCCACCCGCCGGGATATAGCCAGTTCCCCCAGAGCCGCCTTGTCGATCTCCACATCAAAATGTCCGGCATTGGCCAGCACTGCCCCATCCCTCATCACCTTAAAATGATCCCGGCAGATCACATTTTTGTTCCCCGTCACCGTAATAAAGAAGTCCGCTCGCGCCGCCGCCCCCAGCATGGGCATGACTTCATACCCATCCATCAGCGCCTCATTGGCCTTGATCGCGTCTACCTCGCACACCACCACCTGAGCCCCCAGGCCCCGGGCCCGCAGCGCCACCCCTTTGCCGCACCAGCCATACCCGACAACACACACCGTTTTCCCTGACACCACCAGATTCGTTGTCCGCATAATCGCGTCCCACACAGATTGGCCTGTCCCATAACGATTATCAAATAAATACTTTGAGCGGGCATCATTCACCGCGATCATAGGAAACGCCAGAGATCCTTCCCTCGCCATCGCTTTGAGGCGCAAAATCCCCGTCGTCGTTTCCTCCGCCCCGCCCCGAACCCCTGTCAACAGCTCCCTGCGCGACGTGTGCAGCACCGTCACAAGATCCCCGCCGTCATCAATAATGAGATCGGGCCTCACATCAAGGGCCAGATTCAGATGCCTTTTATACTCTTCCTCCGAAGCCCCATACCAAGCATGTGCGCGCACCCCTTCTTCCACCAGCGCCGCCACCACATCATCCTGAGTCGACAACGGGTTGCTGGCCGCTACTGTCACCTGAGCCCCGCCGTCGCGGCACACAAGAGCCAGGTAGGCCGTTTTTGCCTCCAAGTGCAAACACACAATAACCTTCTTCCCCGCAAAAGGCTTCCTCTTTATAAAATCATCCCGTATGGCCCCCAACACAGGCATATAGCCCCGTGCCCAGTCAATCTTGCTGTGCCCTCCCGGGGCCAGAGTTATATCTCGGATAGTAGAGAGATTTTCTATGTCCGTATCCGTGTTCATCCTTGTCTCCATATCCCCTCTCATCCCTTCTTAAAACCCACAGGCTGAGTCACCCCTTGTTCACGAACCCGGGGCTCCTCCCGCAGCAGGGCTTGCACAACCGCATCAAATTCTTCACTGCCATAGTCTTCGATCTGTCCCTTATCCGCGCACTCCACCAGCTTCCCATCCAAAGGCAGCCGCCCCAGGAAAGGCATATCCTGACTGCCGGCCTCCTCCGCGCCCCGAGACGGTCCAAAAACCTCCTGCATCGAACCACACTCCGCACATTTCAAATAGGACATATTTTCAATAATCCCATAGAAACTCGCCGAATACATTTTGATCATCTTGATCGCCTTCCGTACCACCATAGCCGCCAGCTGCTGGGGACTCGACACCATCACAACGCCGTCGATTGGAATCGTCTGAAAAATGGAAATCGGGACATCTCCCGTCCCCGGAGGCAAATCCAAAATCAGATAGTCCAGCTCTCCCCAAATCACATCCGTCCAAAACTGACACACAAGCTGCGAAATAATCGGGCCCCGCCACACCACCGGATCATCCTCATTTTCAATGATCAGATTCAGGGACATCACCTTAATCCCCGTCCGGCTCTCCAGGGGCACAATCCCCACCTGATTCATGGACGCCTTATCTCCGAGCCCAAACACCTTCGGGATACTCGGTCCCGTCACATCCGCGTCCAGAATCCCCACCTTTTTGCCTTGCCGCCGCAGCAGCACAGCCAACATAGCCGAAACCGTCGATTTCCCAACGCCTCCCTTTCCGCTGGCCACAGCCACAACCGTCTTAATCCGGCTGACCTTCTGAGCCGCCGTCGGCCCCTCCGTCTCAGCACAACTTCCCCCGCAGGTGGAAGCGGAAGCGCATCCTTGACACGAATCGCTCATAATATCTTATCTCCTTTTATGAGGCATTTTCCATAATCGTAACATATCATAACATTTTTAGGGGTGAGAAACAAATTGAGCTTATCCCTCCAGCAGCCCCTCCAACTCATCCAACAACTCCCCAAACAGCGTCAGCGCCTGCCGCACCGGCTCCGGCGTCTCCATATCCACCCCTGCGGCCCGCAGCAGATTGATCGGGTAATCCGACCCGCCGCTGGACAAGAACTTCAGATAGCGATCCACCGCCGGTTTCCCCTCCTGCAAAATCTGTTGGGCCAGCGCCGTAGCCGCCGAAAATCCTGTCGCATACTTATAGACATAGAATGCGTTATAAAAATGCGGAATGCGCGCCCACTCCGTACATATTCTTTCATCCATTTCCACCAGCGGTCCATAATATCTTTGATTAAGCTTCCCATACATAATGGACAAATCCTCATAAGTCAACGCCTGTTTCGCCTCCACAGCAACATGAATATCCCGCTCAAACTCAGCAAACATCGTCTGACGGAACACCGTCCCCCGGAACTGATCCAGATAATGATTCAGCAGATACGCCTTCGCCATAGGATCAGAACTCGCCTCTATCAGATGCCGGATCAGCAGCGATTCATTGAGAGTCGACGCCACCTCCGCCACAAAAATCTTATACCCCGCGTAAATATGAGGCTGGTTCTTATCCGAGTAGTAACTGTGCAGCGCGTGCCCCAGCTCATGAGCCAGCGTAAACAAAGAATCCAGCGTATCCTGATGGTTAAGCAAAATATAAGGATGAGACTTAAACGTCCCCCAGGAATAAGCCCCGCTTGTTTTTCCCTCACTCTCATAAATATCAATCCACTGGCTCGAAAAGGCCTTATCCAAAACCTTCCCGTAGTCCTCCCCCAATGGCCTGAGCGCCTCCCGCACTTTATCCGCCGCCTCCAAGTAAGGAATCTTAGCATCCTGCCGGGCCACAATCGGCACATAAATATCATAAAAATTCAGCCTATCCAGCTTCATCACCCGGCGGCGCAAATCCAAATAGCGGTACATCTGCGGCAAAAACTCATGAACCGTCGCAATCAAAGACTCATACACCGTCACCGGCGCCTTGTCCGAATCCAAAGACGCCTGCAGCGCCGACGGGTACTTGCGCGACCGGGCAAAGAAACAGTCACTCTTAACACTGGCCGTCAGCATAGACGCCCAAGAATTGACCTGCTTCTTATAAGTATCATACAGCATCTCATAGGCATCCCGGCGCACACGGCGGTCCGGGCACTCCATGAACCGCGAATAATTCCCCTTGGTCAGCTCCACGCTGTTCCCCTCTTCATCCGTCAGCTCCCCAAACTTCAGATCCGCGTTGTTCGCCATGGTGAAAATCGTTTGCGGCCCCTCCCCCAGCTCCGCCGCCTCCGCCAGCAGCTTCTCCTCCGGAAGAGACAGGATATGCTCCTTGCGGCGCAGGATATTATCAAAATAATGGTCGTAAATTTTCAATCGAGGATCCGATCGCAGTTCAGCCAGCCTCTCCTCAGGTATGGCCATGAGCTCAGGTACCAGGAAAGACAGACAACTCCCCAAGTCTACCGCCAGGGATCCTGCCCGGTCCGTCATAGCCTGATACACGCTGACGCGGTTATCCTCGTCCCGCCGCATACGCGCATATGTATAAATCTCCTCCAGATTGCCATCCAAGACCTCCGCCCACTCCAAACACGCCACCAGCATATCAGGCCCTTCAGCCAAATTCCCCGCGTAGCGCGACACATCATCCAACAGCACCCGTGTCTGGCCAAAAAGCTCCTCCCACGCCTCATCACTGGGGAACATATCCTCCAGCTTCCATTTCTGATCATCAGGAATCCCGGCCCTGGATCTCAGCTTTTCCACCATATCCAAACCCTCCTAAAAATTAATTCACATACCCCTATTCAGAAACACCCTAAGCGATCTGGATTATTCCTCCAGATTTCCCTATCATAACATCTTCACACCTTGAAGACAACTCGTGCCTGGCGCCCCTAAGTGCAGCAAGCCTGACGAGCCTGGCGCAGCAAGAACACCTACCAGCCTATATCCAGCAGCCAGTTGCTCAACCTGCGCTCACGTTCACGCAAAGTATGTTCGCCTTCATATCTGCCCAGCGAAAAACCGCCGCTGATCTGCCCATCAATAAGATACAGCACACGGTCACACATGGCGGCAATCCGGGCATCGTGGGTCACAAGCAAGAGTGTTGTGCCCTCACGATTGACCCGGATCAGTTCAGTCATCACATCGTTAGAAGCCTGTCTATTGAGGTTGCCGGTAGGTTCGTCGGCAAAAATCATCTTGGGATTATTAATCAAGCTGCGGCAGATGCCGGCCCTCTGAAGCTCACCGCCGGAGGTTTCAGCAATATCATTGGACGCGATCTGCGATATCGCCATTTTATGCATCAGCTTCCGGGAAAGGTCATCTTTTTCCTGACGCGCTTTTTTGCCTTGTCCCGAGTTAGACTGATAGCCCGGGAGAAGAATATTATCCACCACCGACAGATTTTTAAGCATATACATCTGCTGATAAACAAATCCCATCTCATTCAGGCGCAGCTCAGCCACCTCATCCTGCTTCATTTTGGAGATATCCTGCCCAAAGAATTCCACAGTCCCTGCGGTCATTGTGTCCATCCCGGAGAGAGTGTACAGCAGAGTGGTCTTGCCCGAGCCGGAGGGCCCCATAACCGCCGCCATCTCACCCTTTTCAACAGTCAGATTAATATTTTTGAGCACATGATTCTGCCGTTTATTCACCAGATAAGTTTTACACAAATCCCTGATCATTAATGCGTCTGACATAGCATCTCCTCATTCTTGCCTTCCGGGAATCATCACCCCGTTTTTTTAATAATACCATGTAAAGAACTGCAAGGAAATACCTCTGTTAAACGAAACTAAACGAAACTCAGCAAAATAAAAACAAATCCCCTATGCTGTTCAAAGACAGGCCCACAAGAGGCTTTTCCCATCATATATTAAAAAAACAGTATTAATGAGGTAAATGCCACTATGGCCATAAAAGGCGCTGTCAAGAAAAACATCCCCCATCAAGATCTTGAATACCCCCTATCCCCTTTCACTCTGGCCCTTAGTTTTGCGGCAAGCATAACACATCTGCGCATAGGACCTTCAACCGGCATATTTATACCACTCATCTCCAACAGTTGGCCATTTGCCTATGTTGCGGTGATTTTACTTGACATTTTTGCGGCCTTAGCCGTTAAACGTTCTTTGATCATAGAGGGGCAGATACCCGCCCCTTTCGAATTCGCTTGGCGAAATCCGGATCAAGAGTATATTCTGGGCGCTCCGCGCATAGCTGGGCAAAGCGCATCTGCCCCTGAGGCCACACCATCGGATAACCCGGGATCAGATAACCCGGTATCAGATAACCCGCCGCCAGACGGCCCGCTCTTTCCGCCGGGCATCAGTATCAACCTTGTTCTGGACACACCATTGCGTACCCGTCGGAGCGATTCTTCCGCTGTGTTTATCTATCAGATTATTGACTTTCCGAAGGTTCCTTGCTGGCTTCTGATTGTCGCCACCTTTATTATTTATTCTATCAGTCACATATACTGGCACAGTACGAAAGACGAGGAAAAATGACATAGAAACCCACTCTATAGAGGCTTTGTCAAAAACCCTTCTCCTTGCGGGATATCTGATTGACCGCTAAAATGATGGCAGTTAGAACCAAAACCACCCAAGGCGGTACAGTCTTTAATTCTAGAAGGAGATAATAAAACCATGTTGAAGCCCGCGGGTTTTCCCGTTCAAAATCGCCGTTTATAGCCAGATAAATATCAAGTCCAGGCGGAAACATATCTTCCGGATTATAGTTTTCCGCAGTATAAGCGCCTTCCGGATTATAATTTTTCGCTGAAGGATTTGCTTGAGCGAGTGATTTTTTAATAAAAAGATCGTACACGACATCAATTATGATAACCACATAAAAACTGCAAGGTATGTTTATGGTAAGTAAGTGGATAAACAGTGTTCCTATATGTGATTTTGTAGAATTGCGGGCATTGACATTTTCACCCGAAATTAACCGCGAGGCAAATTCCAGATAAAGGCACAGAGGCAGGTCAACAGTTGTATTATCAAGATATGTGAAAAGGTCGTACTTTAAATAGTTCGTTTTGGGGTCGATGATAGGATATCCCACAGGGTAGGTGACCACCATTATATAAAAACCTCCTGCTTCAATTGAGGGACTGGAACCAGACATCATACCTTGTCTTTTTTTCTGCCGGTGATCTTATCGGCCGTTAAAACGATGAAGGCTAACACCGGAACCACCCAAGCCGGCACAGACTGAAATTGCCGAAGGAGATAGTAAAACCATGTGGAGGCCCGGGGGTCTTCCTTTTCAAAATTACCGCTTATCACGAAATAAACATCCACACCGGGCGGAAAAATATCTTTTGGATCATAGTTCGTCGGAGAATATCTGTCTTCCGGATTATAGTGTGTCTCCGGATTTGAGGATGGTTTTGTGTCGCGTAATGTGTTCGCAAAGAGGGCGTACAAGATATCAATGATAACAACAACAGAAAAACTGTGAGGGATATTGATCGTAAGCAGGCTGAAAAACACCGCGCCTATATGCGATTTTGTAGAATTGCGGGCATTGACGTTTTCCCCTGACGTTAATCGCGAAGCAAATTCCAGATAAAAGCATAGAGTGGTCTCGGGAAGATCCTGATCCAGATATGCCAAAAGATCATAATTTAAATAGTTCACTTTGGGGTCTATGATAGGATATCCCACAGGATAGGCGACCGCCATTATACAATAACCTCCCACTCATATGAGCATAATAGCTTTATGGTGATGTTTAGTATATGTTTGACGGGAGCAAAGGGTTTTTAGGACGAGTCACCATGAAGATTTTTTGTGTAACCCTCCATAACATCCATAAGAACATGCCTGGAACAAGGACGGCTGCTCATGTTTGGATTTACTCAAACGGGTTAGGCTAAGAAATAAAGATGTAAAAAGCAATAAAACCCCTAAGGGGCTGTAACTAAATAGCAATCTCTATACAGGAGTGTCTAAAGTGGAAACCAAATCCGAATATCTCGACCGATTGCTTGTCTTTTGCTGTGAAAACAAAGCCACAGACCTGCACATCTGTGTCGGCAGCAAACCCATGATGCGCGTCAATTCCAAACTCACTGTCATCCCCAATACCGACATTATTCTCCCTATGGCTGTAGGCGTCATTGTTGACGCCATCCTCAGCCAAAAGAATCGCGAACTCCTGCGGGTTAACCGCGTACTGGATTTTTCCTTTTCCCGTCCTCATCTGGGCCGGTTCCGGTGCAACATTTATCAGCAGCGCGGCAGCTATGCCATCGCCATACGCATGCTGCCTTTCGAGATTCCCCTCTTTTCCTCCCTGGGGCTCCCTCCCATCGCAGAAAGCTTCGCCCATAAACACAAAGGACTTGTCCTCATCACCGGTACTCCCGGCAGCGGCAAGTCCACAACACTGGCCAGTCTCATCAATATCATCAACACTACTTACAATTACCATGTCGTCACCATCGAAGACCCCATAGAATACTTGCACCGCCATCAGCAGAGCTTAGTTGCCCAGCGCGAAGTTGGAGAAGACACAGACACCTTTGCTTCGGCACTACAAGCCACCCTGCGCGAAGACCCCGATATTATTATGGTGGGAGAACTGCACGATCCAGAAGTCATTTCCATGGCGCTAACCGCTGCAGAAACCGGTCGCCTTGTCCTCTCCACCCTGCATACTGTCGGTGTGGTGAAAACCCTTGAGAATCTCATCGGCGCCTTTCCTGTCGGACAACAGAACCATGCCCGAAATCGCCTCGCAACCGTTCTCGGAGGCATCCTTTCCCAACAGCTGCTGCCGCGTTTGGACGGCCCCGGTCTTATCGCCGCCAGTGAAGTCCTCATCCCAACGCCGGCCACCCGCGCGCTGATCCGCGATGGTCACTATAATCAGGTACGAAGTCTCATGCATCCCGGACATCATGCAGGCATGCAGCTCATGGAAGCCGATTTGGCGCGTTTGTATCATCAAGGAAAAATTGATATGCATGAAGCCCAACTGCGCGCCCTTGACCTCAAGTGCTTTGAAACTGCTGCCGCAGAGGCAGCACCTCCCTCAGGAGATTCACCTGAGGGTGAATCTCCCCCCCCAGGCAAAACAAGTGCACCAAATAAAACCAGCACTGCAGAATAGGAGATTCTCTAACCTTCTGCTATAATATAAAAGTGCTTGCGCTGCGAAAAGCCCCCTAAAGAAGGGAGAAAAAGAACATGTCAAAATTCAAAATACCTGATTTTAATTGGAAAAAATGGCTTTTAGCCTTCCTCTTTGCAGCCTCTCTCCTTCTCGTCTATAAAGGATTTGACGATTATGCGGCAGCAGGACTCGCCGGTGTGGGTCTCTTTATCCAAAACCTTCTTGCGTTGCTGTCGCCTTTAGTCTCAGGATTGCTGCTTGCCTATCTTCTGCATATTCCGTGCCGGGGAATCGAAAAGCTTTTAACAAAGATTCCCCCCCGGCTCCTCACAAAACGGCCACACCCCGACAGGATAAAAGCATCGTCCACCAGGAAAATTCCGGAAATTCTATTGTATTTTGTCAAAAAAATCCTCCACTATGTGCGTAACGCCCTCGTGATCCCTCTCCGTTTTCTTACAAAACATTCCCGCCCTCTGAGCGTCCTTTGTCTTGGCCTGATTACCATAGGACTCATCGTAGGCGCGAGCAGTTTCATTATCCCGGCTGTGCAAAAGAGCATCTCAGACCTTGTGGAAAATTGGCCTTATCTTACCTCTACGGCTCAAGCATACATTGAGAACTTGCTCGCGCATCCCCTCCTTGATCAGGATTGGGAGACCCTGCTTGAGCCGGCAACGAAATTTCTTACAGAGCAGCTTGATTTTTCCAAGTTGGGGATCTGGGCAGCAAGCTGGGCAACGGACATGGCTAAAAGCGTTTTTAACTTCATAATATCTTCCGTAGTTGCTATCTATATACTGCTCAACCCTGCCCCCTTCTTCAAATCCGTGAAACGCATTGCCCGCATATTCACTAAAGATGAACTCCTTAAAGCCACGACAAAGTATATCAACAGGTTTAACGCGATCTTCTCCAAATTTATTACCTGTCAGATTCTCGACTCTCTGATTGTAGGCACCATAGGCGGCATTGGCTTAACAATCTTTGGCGTCAGATATGCCCCTCTCTTAGCTGTCATTATAGCTGTTTTGAATATTATTCCTTATATAGGATCTATCACGAGCGTCACCATTTGCTGTTTGACAACCCTCTTAACAGGCGGATTGACGGTTCAGTTTTGGGAGGTTCTTATCTTTTTAATAATCCTGCAGCAGGTGGACGGCAACATCATCAGTCCGCGTCTGCTCGGTCAATCCTTGAACTTGAATCCCGTGGTTATCATCTTTGCCATCATATTGGGCGGGGCCTATTATGGTATATTAGGCATGTTTCTCTCCGTTCCTGTGATGGCAATTTTCAAAATCATTCTGGGAGATATCCTGAGATTTTTAGAAGAACGCAAAAAGAAAAAGCAAGGAAATTCGGATAATCCGGATAATCCGGAAATCGAAGGCGATACTAAACCGGAAACCAAAATGGATTAAGGAGGAAAGGGAATCAGCCATGTCCATCAAAGACCTCTACCAACCCAAACGCCCCGTAGTCTCCTTTGAAATTTTCCCCCCCAAAAAAGATAACGCCATCAAAAGCATCTACGAAGCCCTTGGACAAATGGCGGCTCTCTCGCCCGATTTTATCAGTGTCACCTATGGCGCCGGCGGCTCCGGCAATGCCAACAGAACTGTGGAACTCGCTTCTTTTATCCAGCGCCGCTATGGCATCAAATCCCTCGCCCACTTGACCTGTGCCGGAACTCCCCATGATAAAATTCACCATCTCCTCACCCATATGCATTCCGAGGGCATCCATAACATCCTTGCCCTGCGCGGCGACCCCCCTGAGGACGCCTCTAGTTCCTCTAGTTCCTCTAGTTCCTCCAGTTCCTCAAACACATACCGATATGCCGAAGATTTGATCCGCGACATCCGAAGCCGGGAAAAATTCTGTATCGGGGCAGCCTGTTACCCGGAAGGACATATTGACTGCGACACGATGAGATTGGATATGGACTACCTTCGCCGCAAGCAGGACGCCGGCGCTGATTTTCTTATCACCCAGCTTTTTTTTGACAACAACATCTTTTTTCGCTTTCAGGAAGAAATCCGCCGCAGAGGTATTACACTGCCCCTCTCGGCAGGCGTCATGCCCATCCTGGGGCAGGCCCAGATTGAACGCATGATTTTTATGTGTGGAGTCTCCCTGCCCGCCGGCATTGTCAAGCTTCTGCACAAATATAAACACAATCCCGAAGATCTGCGCAAGGCCGGTATCGAACACGCCGCCACACAGCTTGCAGATCTGCTCCGTCAGGGCGTTGACGGCGTCCATATCTATACAATGAATAAGCCTGATATCGCAGCCTCTTGCATGAAGCACATCGGCAGAATTAATTAGGATCACTTAGGGTGATCCCCCATCCGCCTTTTTATCACCCGTTTCCAACCGCTTGTTAAACCATTGATAGACAAATGAAATTGCCAGCAGCACAATCCCCGCTATGAAATACGAAGCTATGCGCCATGTTGTCTCCAAACCATGTAAATCCAGTACAAACAGCTTAATCACTGCAAAAAAAGCCATAGCCAGACCCGCAATCCTTGTGACACTGTTCCGTTTAGCGAAGCCAAAAACAACCCAGCCCAAGGCTGTAAGGCCGAAAAGCAGCGTCAAAATCAGGCTGGACGCTTTTAAAGACATCTGCACCACAAGGTTTTGCGCTGTCAACAACATCGCGCACCCGGAAAGCAACAAGGGATACCACCCCAGCGGGAGCTTGCGCAGCCCGCTCCAATAGCGCAGCAAGTCATTTATCCAGCCCACAGCGATGAGGTTCACCATAATATACAGCACAAAAACAACACCGCTTATTGCCATATTCCCGTTCGCCAAGTCCGCCAGACCGCGCGCGCCTGCGTTAAACCACACAAGCCATAACGTCCCCACCATACCCGCGGCGATAGCCGCTATCTGAAACCCGGCATTATAGACACGCCGGACGCGGGGGAGCAGAAAAGCGAGACCCAAAGCCAAAGTAATAGAAAGCAGCGCGGCAAAGCTGTCTGCGCTGCCGCCAAGCCCCTGTTTCAGCATCGGCATAAGGGGAGTGAACAGGGCATAAACCATGTAGCCCCAGAGATTTAACGCGGCGGCGCAGCGGAAGATATTCAAGAGCACTCTGACACCGGGCCGTTGAGGGGTGTATTTCAACGCCGCAACTGAAACAACGACAGCGGCTAACGTAATTAATAAATATTGCCAAACAAACAACGGATCCGTGTGATTTGCCACATTGACGAACAGAAACGATAATAAACAGAATCCGCCAATAACCAAGCCCGCTATATTGAAACGGCGGCGTTTTTTAACTATGCCATACAACGCCAGCCCGGCAGCCTCAATCAGCCATCCCGCCGAAAACCACGCGCTATCCAGCGCCAACAGCACAATGAGAGCCGAGAAAGTGACACTTGTGATAAAGAACAAAGCCCGCAGAGACCCGGTTTCAGATTCCGGCACGCCGCTGTGCTTCTGACGTTCCACCGCAAAAGCCATAACAATACAGCAGGCAGCAAAGAACGCGGCAACAAGGGCTGAAATCACACCTGTATGACCCTGCCATTCTCTTATGAGCGCGGGAGCATAAGCCGTTGCCCACCACAACCCCACTAAAAAGCCAAAAAACACATTACACGACAGCAGAACCACATCCGCCGCTTTTATACGCGTTTTGGTGAACCATGCCCCGAATACGGGAATTACAAGGTAGGCCGCAAAGCCTATCGCAATCGCCGCGCCCACACCCGCCACAACAGACGTGTCGATAGCTGCAAAAGTCTCTGTTTCCGGCATCTTTCTCAAGCCGGCTAGCATCAACATCAGTTCCGCGATCAGCCCCGCAAACAACCCGAAAAACCGCGCCACACGCCAGTTCTTCCGCATCGCTATCAAGAGGACAAGAAGACTCAACAGTGTGAAATAGATCGCGCCAAAAAAAACGATAGGGTGTTCTAACACCATAATCGGCAAATACCCGCCAATCAGTGCAAACACCGCAATCACCTGGGCGTTATATCTGAGCGCCGCGGCAAAAGAAAGCAGCGACACCCCCGCGCATATGCCAAGCGCAGCCCACATTGGCAGAACCCCCAAGGTCATATATCCAAGAGCCGCGCCTAAAAATAATATCCCTGACCCCCCCGCTGTCAGGGCCAATGTAAAGCCGCCTCGCCACTTCTTTTGATGGAACACCTCACCTATTCCCATGAGTATGAGACCAAACATGAAAATGACCGCGCACTGCAGCCCCGGACCCATATTCATATAAAGATACCGCCCAAAAGTAAACACTCCGAGAAGGAGCAGCAGCGCCCCGACGGCACTGATGATTTTCAGGCCCAAGAACGTCTCCCATGCAAAAAACTGACGCACCGCGCCCAAAGCCGCATCCTCAACAGGAGAGTTTTTGAGTTCATTCAACATGTCAGCCTGGCGATTGCCCATATCGCGCCAAGCGGCCTCTTTGCGTTCCTGGGCGAACCTGGCATGCTCGCTGATTCGTTCGCGCAAACTCACCATCTCGGCACATAACGGCTCTCGCTCCTTTGTGTCCAGCATGTGAAGTTCAGCCGATCTCTTGTCCATAATTTTTTGCAATTCGCCATACAGCGCAGCTATCCGCGCCCGTTCACGCTCCAATCCCGCGGTGAGATAGGCTTGATGGTGACGGGTGCTCAAGCCAAGCAGCGCGAGACGTTTGGAGGACAGCTCATGTTTGAAATTATGTATGAGTCCCTCATGGGCGCCGCGAAGCGCGGCAGTTTCATCCCGGCTTTGTTGAAGCTGCGCTCTCAACTGTTCCACAGTTTCACGCAACCGTGTATTCTCTTTTGATAAATCCTGTTCCTCAAATGCCTTAAATGCTGACTCCACCGCCGCGTGACTATCACGCAAACTATCCAGCGCTGTTTTCAGTGAGTTGAGACCACCCGTATCCATAACAAGTCCAACCTTTTTCGTTTACTATGAGCCTAAACGCTGCAGAATGAATTACTCTTGCATAGTCCCTTCTATACTGGCTTCGATACTCTTGATTTTCCTTTTTTCTCTCAGGTATATCATCAAATCTATAAAAATCATTTTTCGGCATAAATATTTTTCCCATCATTAACTTTTCGAGATTCTTTAGTAAAAATAAATTTCCCATGGTCATTGTTAAGGACAGTGCGGTTATGAATAGTGTTTATCCGGAAGTTATGAGTGTCTGTTTGTTTTTCTGTCATCACATTTTCATTCTTCCTCATTGTTTTTTCTCCTTAATAATTTTCATTATATTTATATTGCCTTATTAGGATAGCATGATGTTTTTTGTTTATCAATACCTTTATCATAAAAACTAAGGACGCCATCAGTGACACCTTCCCTACAAAAACACATTGTGTTTTTCAATTTCGTAACGCTCTCCAGATGAACAGGTGAGAATCATGAAATGATTTGGAATTTAAACTGAGCTATGATATGTTATTGCCAACTATAATGTTTTTCGGAAATATTGAGGGACAAGTATTTGGACGTAAAAGGTTCCAAAGGCGAAGTGGAGACACAACTTCTGATCTGTATTCGGCTGAACATTCGTCCTTTCAGCGTTTCTATTCCAAGATAAAATGGCTAGCCACAAAGGAATTTAATCATGGACCACTCAAAAGAGCAAATTCTCCGCTATCTCGGGCGCCACAGCCAAGAAATCCCGCCCCACCTTGATGTTCTCATCGAAGAATGCATGTGTCTCATGCGTGACGCCATGATACAAGCCCCGCCCCATCACATATATCACATATATGATCTTGTTTTTCCAGTCAAGGGAAAACCTAAGGGAGAACCCGCGAGAGACGCAGAGGGGATA
Source organism: Peptococcaceae bacterium (assembly GCA_009782825.1). Classification (GTDB taxonomy): domain Bacteria; phylum Bacillota; class Desulfitobacteriia; order Desulfitobacteriales; family Syntrophobotulaceae; genus WRJI01. Next base: position 12,979 of record WRII01000034.1, on the reverse strand, counting down.
TCTGTGAAGAACACCCGGCTTCTTCTTCCCGGCACAGCCATCCGCCGGCATCTGTCCGGGTGCCATCAAGTTGTACTCCTGGCCGCCACCCTCGGTGTTGCTGCAGACACCCTGATCCGCCGCTGGCAAACCATAGACCTGACCCGCTCCCTGATCCTCGACGCCTGTGCCACCCAATGCATTGAGCACTGTTGCGATGAAGCCGAATCCCTAATCCGCCACCACGTCCAAGAGGACAACCTTCTGATAACGCCCCGTTTCAGCCCCGGTTACGGCGACCTGCCGCTGGATCTGCAGCCAACCCTGCTCGCCATTCTGGATGCTGAAAAAAAAATCGGACTGACATGCACACAGAGCCTGATCCTGCTGCCGCGCAAGTCCGTCACGGCCCTCATCGGACTCAGGCAGGATCAGGCCGCCAAGGGTGTTGATTTTCGCAAAACCGCTGACCACATTACCTTTCAGAAAAACACTCCCAGCCCCGCAGACTGCAGCTCTATAGGCTGCGCGAATTGCTCCTTAAAAGCGAAGTGCCTCTATCAAGAAAGCGAATGACGCGAATGTCCCTTACCTTGACTTCCGCCCCACCAGCCTCTCCACAAAGCGTAAAATCTTCAGAGCCGGCAATTCCCCTCCCGGCAGCGGCGTAACAAGGATAGTCTTGACCCCGGCCCGCTTCCCCCCCATAATATCCGTAAAAATCTGATCCCCCACCACAGCCACCTCGTGGTGTTGAAGATTCAGGAGCTGTTGGGCCCGCGCATATCCTCTGCGGCGTGGCTTCCCGGCTCTCGCAATGAACAAAATCCCCAGATCTTCCGCCATATGTTTGACTCGTGTCGGATGCCGGTTATTTGACAGAATACACAGCTGAATCCCTGCTTCATCCATATTGGCAAGCCACTCTTTGATATCAGGCGTCGGGGACTGCCGCCAAGGCGCAATCGTGTTATCCACATCAATAAGCAATCCTTGAATCCCAGCTTGCCGAAGCATATCGACCGAAATATCCCGAACATGGGTCACCTCATAATCCGGTGTCCAAAAAGCCATAAGCTCCCCCTTGTCTTTACGCAAACATCCTTATGAAAAACCAAAAAACCGGCTGTATCAAACTCACCCACAGCAAGAACACCGAAGGAACCCACAGCAACAGGATCACAACACCGGACACCATCTGAGCGGCAAGATAAGGAATTGTCCATTTCCTCAAAAATGCCGTGATCGCCACTACGAGCAGAGGGATACTAAAAAGATAGCTCCCCGCCATAAAGAACACTGTGCTTCCTATCGCAAGCAGAACCATCGACCCTATGAGAACGGTGGAAAAATCTACTTTCAGCTGTCCGCGTTTTGCCTGTACCGCCCCAAAAGCCAAAGCCACACCGCACGCTGTTATACTCAAGAAAACCGACTCCAAATAAGTCATGATTACCATCATGCCCGGAAAAAACGGGAAAAACACGGCATCCGTTGACGATCCGCTCAGCTCGTCCAAAGAATGATTGGCCGCATAATCCGCGAGGGCAAGGGTTATGGCCAGGTAATGCCATGCGGTGGATCTGTCCAGCTTTTCATAGGAATCCGTTGGTTCATGGTAATGTTCCACTCCCTCAATGGCCGCCAGATTAATTCCTTTATACCCGTTGCGAAGAAAAGCTGTAAAGTCCGTATAGGTGTCCAGTATTGCGTAGACAAATTCCCCAGAGGAAAACCCAATCGGTTTGGCTCCTGAATTTTTAACAACTTTCAATAACGAATAGGCTTGCGGCGACGTTTGAAACAGAAGCACCCCTCCCCGGTTGCCCCGGGCCTCAAGGTTAATCATCATATCTATCTTGTCTTCCATCTCAGGATGGGCCTCTATGAATTTCCATGCCCCAAGCATCCCATCCTCCTCCCCCTCGGTGAAGAGGAAGTAGACCGTACTGTTCAAATCGGTATTGTGCGCCTGCGCCCTCACAGCCTCCAGCATGGCGCAGACACCAAGCATATCGTCTGCCGCGCCGGGCCCGCCGGCTACGCTGTCATAATGGGATACAAATATCATGCTGCGGTTCATGCGGCCTGTTTCCGGGGCATCCAATTTGACAAGAATATTTTTCAGCGAGACACTCCCATCTTCTCCAACCTTTTCGGCAAACCACTCATCATTAATAATTTCGGCTTCTGTATATCCCGCCTCTTCTATAAGTGGGGTCAGCCCCATGGCCTCAATCTCCGCAACGATATTCTCCCGGACACCCTTGATTTCGTCAGATCCTATAGGGTGTGGGTGTTGCGTGTTTTCTCTGATGTTTTCCATCATTCTCTGATAAGCCGGATATATGTGCGAAGTCTCGTCAACATTGGGAGGCTTAACTTGCCAAATCCCCAATACTATCCCAATTGCTAATGTAACACTCACGAGAATGATTCGTAGACTTCTTTTTTGGGAAACACTCAAGCCTCTCCCTCCACAATCCTCTGCACCCGCTCCAGAAAAATATCCATCTCCTCATCAGTCCCCATAGACACCCTGATGAAGTTATCGATACGCGGCATATTGAAATAGCGGACCCATATCCCTTTCTCCCCCAGGAGCTGATAGAGATCCTGAGCCGCCACTTTAGCATGGGCAGCCAGCACAAAATTCGCCGAACTTGGTAAAACCCTGAAGCCCATCCGGGTCAGCCTTTGGGTCACTCTCTCCCGGGTAGCCACAATCCGCGCCGTAGTTTGGGCGTAATAGGCTGTATCCTGCAAAGCCGCCGCCGCTATCTTTTGAGCCAGAATCCCCACAGGGTAGGAATTAATAGAATTCTTAATCCGCGTCAATCCCTCAATCAGATGGGGGCGCCCCAGTGCATATCCTACCCGCAATCCTGCCAAAGCGTGGGATTTGCTCAAGGTTCGCACCACCAGCAGATTTGGATAACGGGATATCAGCGAGGCCGCCGAAACCCTGCCGTGGTTGTGGTAACTTCCGGCATCCCCCACAAAGGCAATGTAAGCCTCATCCACCACCACCAGGCTTTTATGGAGCGTATACTCAAGAAGAGACTCCATCTCCGACACAGGTTTGTAAATCCCCGTGGGCGCGTTGGGATTGGGAAACAGAATCCCCGCGTTAGGCGTCATATAGTCTCTGCTGTCTATTTCGAATCTTTCATTAACAGGCACTTTGCGATACGGAACCCCATACAAGTTGGCATAAACAGGATAGAAACTGTAGCTAAGATCCGGAAACAGCAGAGCCTTACCCTCAGCTCCCACAGGCGGAAAAAAGGCCTGGAAACATATGGACAAAACATCATCGGATCCATTTCCAACAAAGACATTCTCCGGATCCAGTCTGATGCCCCCCGCCTCTCTTTCCCCTTCGACAACAGCCTGCCGCACCTCATCGGACTCAGGGTCAGGGTAGAGCCTGAGATCAGTTCCGGCAGCCCCATCAGCTCTCCCTGACTCAGAGACTTCGGCAGCTCCGGCAGCGTTCCTGCTGCCTCTCCCCCCCCCCATCACCTCACGCGCCGCAGCTATGGCCTCCGGTGACGGGGCATATGGGTTTTCGTTCGTATTGATTTTAATAGACGACCGCTCCGGCCGTTCTCCCGGCGTATAGGGAAAGGTTTCAGCAGCCTTTTGGGAATAATACTCCATATCATGCCTTTCGCATTCCGCTATTCCATATTTTCTACGAGTCTCTCCAGTTCTGCCAAACGTCTTTCCACCCTCCTCCTCTCCATATCCTCAAAGGCTCTCTCTCGGATACGAGCAGCGCTCTCATCAGCGTCGGCCGCATCTTCACTGGGGTCGACAGCTTCAGCTTTCCGTTTCCTCTTTCCCATGTCCGCCAGAACGATCTCACGAATCATGGCAATACTTTCATGAGAACTGACACCTCTCTTATTGGTGTCGGCAGCGCTTTCTCTGGCTCCGGCAGCGCTTTCTCTGGAATCCGTTTGCTGTTGATCTTTTCCCATGTCCGCAAGAACTCTCTCACGGATAATGGCAACACTTTCATTGGGGTCAACAGCCCTCTCTTTGGCACCGGCAGTTCTTGCAAGGACTCCATTTGCACGGGCTCTGTCCACACGCTCCTTGGAACCGGCTGTCTGTTGTTTCCTGTCCAGGTTCGCAAAATATCTTTTACGGGTATCAGGTTTTTCATAAGTGTCTCCTGCGCGTTCGCTGGCATTTAATCCTTTTCGCGGCACCTTTTCCATATCTGCGAGGACTTTTTCTCGGATAATAACATCGCTTTCACCGGAACTCGCATCCCTCTCATCAGTCTTGGCGCCTCTTTCACAGGTAACGTTTTCTCCGGAATCGATGGGGTTCCGCTGTGCCTTTTCCATGTCCGCAAGAGAGTTTTCACGGATATGAGCTGATCTCGGCGCGCTTTCTTTGGAACTGGCAGCCTTCTCTTCTGTGCCGGCAGTGACTGTCGCAGCCGATACAGCCTCTGCCGCGGCGGATGCGGTATCGGCCGCAGTCGGCACAGTCTCTGCCGCAATCGATGTGGTCTCGGTCGCAGTCGACACGGTCTCGGTCGCAGTCGACACGGTCTCGGCCGCAGTCGGCACGGTCTCTGCCGCAATCGACGTGGTCTCGGTCGCAGTCGACACGGTCTCTGCCGCAGTCGATGTGGTCTCTGCTGCAGTCGATGTGGTCTCTGCCGCAGCAGCAGTCACTGTCGTTCTTGTACGGAAACCGGCAGCTCTTTCACGAACACTGGCAACTCTTGCTCGGGCACTGGCAATTCTTGCTCGGGCACTGGCAGCGCTTTCGCTGGGACTAACACTTCTCTCCCCTGTCTTGGTAGTAACTGCATCCTCTGCCGCAGCCTGCTCAGTCACTGGTATAGCTGCATGGGCGCTGACAACGCTTTCTTCGAAATCACTGTTTTTCTGTTCTATCTTCTCATTTTTCCGCTGTACCCTTTCCATATCCGCAAGGGATCTCTCATGGATGCGAGCCGGTTCTTTTTGGGAATCACTCGTTTTACGCTGTACCCTTTCCATATCTGCAAGGGATCTCTCATGGATGCGAGCCGGTTCTTTTTGGGAATCACTCGTTTTACGCTGTGCCCTTTCCATATCCGCAAGAGATCTCTCACGGATGTGCGCGGATTCTTTTTGGGAATCACTCGTTTTCCTCTGTACCCTTTCCATATCTGCAAGAGATCTCTCACGGATACGCACGGATCCTTTATGGGACTCACTCGTTCTGCGCTGTGCCCTTTCCATATCCGCAAGGGATCTCTCACGGACACGAACAGATCCTTTATGGGAATCACTCGGTTTATGCTGTACCCTTTCCATGTCCGCGAGAGATCTCTCACGGATGCGAGCGGATCCCTTATGGGAATCACTCGTTTTACGCTCTATTCTTTCCATGTCCGCGAGAGGATTCTCACGGATACGCGCAGAGCCCTTACGGGCCATCGCCGCGCCTTCATTGGAATAGCCGGTTTTCCGCTGTCCTTGTTCAGGGTGCAAAAGACGCGTTAGGAATCGGGTTCTTTCACCGGAACTCACCGTTCTTTCTCCAAAGCCTGCTTCACGCGAACAGCTCTCTCTCTCCCCGGAACCTCCCTCAAAGTCGGCCTCAACAACCTTGGCATTTTCAAGATAAAGAATTCTCTCATCCCCCGCTAAAATCGACGTATCGTGAGTCGCAAAAATCAGTGTACTCTCGGACTTATGATTTTTAAGAAATTGAAGAACCCCTCGGGCCGTCTCATGGTCGAGCGACGCCGTGGGCTCATCGGCAAAAATAATGTCCGGATCACTGATAAGAGCTCTCGCAATAGCAATTTGCTGCTGCTCTCCGCCGGACAAGTGATGTATGTCTTTATCCGCATGGCCCTCAAGACCCAATTCAGCCAGCAGCGCCATAGCTTTTTCTCTGCCGCCCTCGGAAAAATCGCCGCGCCCGGTCATGACATTTTCCACCGCCGTTAGATACGGAACTAAAAAATGCATCTGGAAAACAAAGGCAAATCTCTCTTTGCGAATATCGGCTATTTCTTCAGGGCTTAGCTCAGATATACAGATATCATCCAGGAAAATTTTCCCATCAGTTGGTTTGCGCAGACAGGACAAAAGATAAATTAGAGAGCTTTTGCCGCTGCCCGATGGACCCAGCAGAACAACATTCTCTCCTCGTGTAATCTTTAAATTCATCTGATCAAAAACCGTTTTTGTATTCTGTCCATCTTGATAAATGAGTTGCAAGTTCTGGCAAGACAGCATATCTATTCTCTCCTCTCAATAACAGTGATAGGATCCCATTTTTTTAACCGTCGCAAAATGGGAACCGCCGCACATATCACAACAAAAACAGGAATCATCAGGGTATAGACCAACCCCGAAAACGTAAAGAAATACAGCGTCTGACCCTTAGGCGCCAGTAAAGACTGGTTAAAAATGGCCAAGATCACAAACGAAAAGACATATCCACATATCCAGCACACCGCACTCAAGGAGATAATTTCTTTGAGGATGAGATCTCTAATAAAAGATTTCTGATATCCCATCGCATGGATAATGCCAAATTCCTCGTTACGGCTTAAGTAGAGAACGTAGATCATGGCACTAATGGATATGGAGAGAATCAACAAAACCGCAAAAACAACAAGAGATAGAATCCTATTCAGAGACGCCAGCTCATCATCACGTATTTTATTTTGGGAAGAATAAGTAACTACTGTGGTGTCCTTTCTGTTGATCGTTTCAAGCCGATCATTCATTTTCTCAAGCTGGCCAGCCTTGGGAATCAGGAGAAGCCCTGTGGGGTTATCCCCCGTCATCCCGTTTTGTTTCAAAGATTCAAGATGTGCACTTTTGTTCGCGAAAGACACCATGATATCCTTGGAAAACGACCCGACAATTTTATATCTCCCGCTTAAAGTTTCATTCCCATTAATACCATTTTCAATAAAGTCTCCGATTTTTAGTCCTTTGTTCTTGAGCAATCGTTCATTCATAATAATTTCATAGCTGTCCCCCTCCTGGGGAAGTCTGCCGGCGGCTTCAATCCCCATACTGCCCATAATTTGCGAAATATCGCGGACATTGTTGGGGATGACAACAAGTGATGAGGCGCTCCCTATCAGGCTGGTAAACCCCGTGTGCTGAATCGTGACGGAATAAACTTTATCAATCATGTCGATATTGTTGATCTCTACCACCGCAGCATCTTTGAGAAAGACCTCGCCAGAAGCCGGCGTCACATAAGACATGTACTCGAGCGGTTTCAAATTGGCCTTCTTCGCATCCGCAATAACGCTGTCAACCATAGATGTAATAAAAGAAACGATGGCTACCGACAATGTCAGAACAAAAATAACCGCTGCGGCACGCTTTGTATTACGCAAAAAGTATTTCGGCGATGAAAATGGCGCTATCTTTATGAGCGATGAAACTAGTTTTGTCTTCTTAAATGATGCAAATAGGGTCATTGCCTTCCCTCCTTTATCCATGGTCAATATCTTTCAGCGCGGCTGATATCTTTCAGCTGTACTTTTAATATTATAGCTGATAAACGCCCTCATCGGCAATATTATTGCATATTTCTCAATCGTTTCTTTTCTTTCATATATTTTTAATCATTTCTCATATTTAAGTTAATCTAATGTCTTCACGTTCCCAACTGAAACTTCCTATGCATAGCCTGAATCGCAGCAATCATATGTTCCTTTTCCACCAGCACCCAAACAGTTGTATGGGAGTCCGCCGACTGCAGAGTCTCTACGCCGCATTCCTCAAGGGCTTCCAACACAGTTGCCATCACCCCGGGCAAGTCGGCGATGCCGCCGCCCACGAGGGAAATCTTGGCGCACTTGAGCTTGGACTTGGGCGCAAAACCCATGTTCTGTAAAATCCCTATCGCTTTCGCTCCCCATTCATGACGCACCGTATAGCTGACCCGCTCTGGCTGTACACTGATAAAATCCACGCTGATATCCGCCAGGGCCATGCCGCGAAAAATTTTCTTGCAAACTTCAGGCTTATTCTCGCAGCCGTCGATGTCCAGCTGGATCTGAGTCACATTGGGCGTGCAGGCAATCCCTGTAATGATACGATCTCCCACTGCATCAGCTCCCGCCACCTTGTCAGGCATGCTATTCGTCACAAGGGTTCCCGGCCCGTCGGAAAAGGTCGAGCGAACCCTAAGGGGCACATTGCGCTGCATGGCGATTTCCACAGCCCGGGGATGGATCACCTTGGCCCCTTGATGGGCCAGGTTAGAAATATCATTATAGCTGACAACAGGGAGAATCTTGGCATCTTCCACAATGCGCGGATCCGCTGTCATCACCCCTTCCACATCAGTAAAAATCTCAATGGCCTCCGCTTCCAGCGCCACCCCCAACGCCGCGGCGCTGGTATCGCTGCCACCCCGGCCCAGCGTGGTTTGCTCGCCGCTTTCTGTGGCTCCCTGGAACCCCGGCACCACCACCACATGATTGTCTCTCAGGTGGGCCAGAATGGTCTTTGGCTCTACCCGCAAGATTCGGGCGTCTCCAAAGGACTCATTGGTCACAATGCCCGCCTGAGCCCCTGTCAAAAGTACAGCCTGCACTCCCAAGCTCTGCAGTGTGGCCACCATGACCCCGGCTGAGATCAACTCGCCGCAGCTCATCAACATATCCATTTCCCTTTTGGGCATTTCCGGTGAAATCTTCCCGGTCAGAGAGATCAAGGTATCTGTGGCGTAAGGGTCTCCTTCCCGTCCCATAGCTGAGACCACCACCACCACGGCATAGCCCTGGCTGGTGGCCTGCATAATTTTCTTCGCCGCGTGCAGGCGCTCTTCCTGAGTGGAAAGAGATGTGCCGCCGAATTTTTGTACCAGAATGTTCATGGTTGCCAGAGTGTCCATGTTTGGTCTGTCACCCCCCCGGGTTTTTGGGTAAAATTCCTTGTAGAACCCATCTCTCTACAAAAACAACTCTGCAATCTGTACCGCATTCGTCGCCGCACCCTTACGCAGCTGATCGCCCACCACCCAGAAACAAAGTCCCTTCTCCACCGACACATCCTCACGGATGCGTCCCACAAACACCTCGTCCAAATCCGCCGTATACATCGGCATAGGATAGATAGTCTTCTGAGGACTATCCGCGGGATTACCCGAAGGAGTATCCGCAGGAGTGTTCCTCGGATCATCCTGTACCACCAGCCCCGGAAAAGCCCTCATGGCCTCCCTAGCCTCCTCCGCGGACATTTTCACCTTCGTCTCCACAGTGACCGATTCACTGTGAGACCGCCACACAGGCACCCGCACCGCTGTCGCGGCGATACGCATATCCGGCCGGTGAAAAATCTTCTGAGTTTCGCGGACCATTTTCAGCTCTTCGTTTGTGTATCCGCCCTCACAAAATCTATCAATATGGGGAATAATATTAAAAGCAATCGGATGCACAAACACCTTCTCACTCTCCCCATACGCCTTCTCCACATCCTCGCCCCGGGCCCAGGCCTGAATCAGCACGTCCAGCTCCGTCACTCCGGCGCGCCCCGCCCCCGAGACCGCTTGATACGTAGACACCACCACCCGGTCAATCCCCACCGCATCTTCAATCGGCTTCAACGCCATAGCCATAATAATGGTGGAACAATTGGGATTGGCAATAATCCCCTTGTGCCCCATAGCATCCTCCGGATTAATCTCCGGAATCACCAACGGCACCTCAGGATCCATGCGGAAAGCCGAACTATTATCAATCACAATGGCCCCATGTGTCACCGCCGCCGGAACAAACTCCGTGCTGGCCGATCCCCCCGCAAACAAAACAAAATCCATTCCCCGAAAACTCTCCTCTGTCGTTTCCTGAACCTCAATCTCCCGATCCCGCCAACGAATGCGTGATCCCCTGGATCTTTGAGTCGCCAGCAAGCGCAGCTCGTCCACAGGAAAATTCCGCTCGGCAAAGACCTTGAGAAACTCCGCCCCCACCGCACCTGTTGCGCCCACAATAGCTATATTCGGCATACTCTACTCGCCCCTTTTTATCGTTTTTCTTTGAACCGGATATTGAAGACCCTCTGTTATTATATCATGAACACTGTGTTCATATATAGAAACACTGAGCCCCATAAGTTTCCTGATAGGAAACCTCACCAGACCCAGTGCAAAACCCTCTGCCCCTCTAATGCGGGCTTTGCCCGCAAGTGGTCAGTGATCAGTGGTTAGTGGTCAGTATTGGATTTTCTTATTTTTTATTGACGCTTCGCGTCTGTAAGGTACTAACCATTAGCCATTAGCCATTAGCCATTAGCCATTAGCCATTAGCCACTTGAGCCAAAAAATCCTCCAAAATAGGCTGAATTTGTTTGCGCTGACAGGCAAAAAAGACAGTCTCCGGAATCTTTCGCATATGAGCAATCAGAGAATTCGCTTTCTGCCAAGGATTATCCTGCCCAAAAGGCACAAAAAAGACATTTTTCTGACTCAGCAGCATCCCAATATTTTTCGCGTTGCCGCCAAGACCGTCATTAGTTGCAATAGCCAGCACCACCGGTCCCAAATTCCGCATTTGCGCCTTAGCCGCCATGAGAACCGGACTATCCGTAATACTGTTCGCCAGTTTCGCCAGCGTATTCCCCGTACAAGGCGCAATCACCAAACAATCCAGAGCTCTCTGAGGCCCTATCGGTTCAACATCCGTAATCGTGCACAAAGGCTCCTTGCCACAGATATCAACACACCTTTTTCTCCACTGCTCAGCCTTGCCAAAACGCGTATCCATCGTATTCACAACATCAGACATGATGGGAACAATATCAGCCCCCTCATCCACCAACCCCTGAATCACCTCAAAAACCTCATCCAACGTACAGTGGGATCCCGTTAAAGCAAAACCAATCTTCATCCCCTCAAATTTCAGCATGCTTTCCCCCCCTTTCTATGCCAGCATTGACTCGGCAGATACTCCGTAAGAATAGAGGGGTACACCCGGGCCAAAACACATCCGGCGCTCCTCGGCGCCACAATACCCGGCAGCCCAGGCGCCAGAAGCGCTTTGATCCCCACCTTCCGGGCATATTCAAAATCCGTCCCCCCCGGAATCGACGCCAGATCAATAATCACAGCATCCCGATCCATACATTCCAGCATCTCCCTGTTCAACACCTTGTGGGGAACCGTATTAAATACAATCTGGGCCCGCCCGATCTCTTCATCCAACCCGGCAAAATCCATGCCACGAGCCCCCATCTCCTCAGCCCTGGCCCGGTCACGCAAGCATCGCGCCGCCACACTCACACGAGCCCCCATCCCCCGCAAAACCCGCGCCAAAGTCAACCCCAGCCGGCCAAACCCCAGAACAAAGCTTTCGCTGGAATGAATCGTAATTGACGTGCTTTCCATAGCCATCTGAATCGCGCCCTCAGCCGACGGCACAGAATTCAAAACAGCCACCTCATCGCGGTTCGCCACTTCCACAAGAGTGAGCCCCAACTTAGCCGCCGCCAATTTCAACGTTGGTCGGGCCCACCCAATAAAGATCGGAATATGCCTCGGAATCATTTCCAGAACATCCTTGTTCAGGACAATAGGCTGTTGAGCATATTTCGCTTTCACAAGCCCCCGTTCATCCGTGCCGAACATTGGAAATAAGAGCCCATCTGCTTTAGCCAGAACATCCTTAAAAGAGCGCACACATTCAATGCCATCGGCAATAGGCGACTCTTCCAATCCCAAAGCCATTATGTAAGCCCCCAGCTTCTGCAGCTCCGGAATCAGGTAGATCTCACGATCATCTCCCCCGATAACAGCCAAAACAATCCCATCAAGAACCCGCACCCGCTCCATACCCCTCCCCCTTTCACTTTAAAATATCTACCCATCGGCAGTATATGAAAAAAGGGCAAGGAGGGTGCGTTATCCCACAGATATGACCTTATTTTCTCAGTCCAAATAATTTTCCAATCCCACCACAAAATCCTTAAGGCTCCGGGAGCGGCGAATCGCCAGCATAACCCCAGGCATGTAAGTCTCCCGGGTATATGTATCATGGCGAATAGACAGCGTCTGCCCCACCCCCCCAAAGAGAACCTCCTGATGGGCCAGCATGCCCGGCAACCGCACCGCGTGAACCCTGATCCCGTCAAAATCTCCCCCTCGAGCGCCCGGCAGTTTCTCATACTCATGAGGATGACCTTGAAGACGTGACCCCCGCACTTTTCTGATCTCCTCAGCAGTTTTCAAAGCCGTTCCCGAAGGCGCATCAAGCTTCTGGTCATGATGGTATTCAATAATCTCCACATCAGAGAAGAACTTAGCCGCTTCCCGGGCAAATCTTATCATGAGCGAAGCCCCCAAAGCAAAATTTGGCGCGATAAAAGCCCCAATCCCCACTTCCTGCGACAGTTCTCTAAGCTCCCGCACATCCTCTTCATCCAGACCCGTGGCCCCAACCACAGGGACAACCCCCGCCCGCAAAGCCATCTTCGTATTGGCCAGCACAGACTGCGGGTTCGTAAAATCCACCAGAATATCGGGGCCTATGTCGCGCAAAATCTGTTCATCCAATAAGCTGAGGCAGACCCCAAAAGGCTCCCTTCCCAGCAAAGAGCCCAGATCCTCTCCCTGACCATAGATATCCGCCGCCCCCGCCAAAATCATATCCTGTTGTTGTAAAATTGTACGCACGGTTTCGCTGCCCATGCGACCGCAAGCCCCCGCAACAAATACCCGAATATTGGTCACTATCATGACTCCTTCCGTGAAAAATTCCTGCGAATCCGGATTAATGAGAAAAGATCCCCTTTATTATACCAAACTTTTAGGGGGTTAGCATTGTTGTTTTTGCCAAGGGGCATACCAATTAATTGTTGTAGCAGAATATTCCAGAACACGGGGGTGTTCCTTGAAGCCGGCCACACAGAGCGGGCGAACATTTAACGCGCTCGATTCTATGGGATTGTGCGCTTCTAAGCTCCTCTGCAGCAAAATTTCGAAACTCACTCCGCTGCGCTGCGTTCAA
>WRII01000033.1 GCA_009782825.1 Peptococcaceae bacterium | reverse complement strand
ATGTTGTTCTCTTGTCAGAGATATCACTCCCGTTCTCATGGTCTAATTTTAAACCGTATTCTTTCGGGGGGTGACATTTTCTCAGATCAATTTACATCCTGACATTATCACAGGTTAACCACACGCGAGACCGCGAAAACTTGACAATGAAGAAGTGCTGTGTTAGTATCTTGCATTAATAAAAGGCTGTGATGGAGAGAAAGATATCCTCACTCAGCATGTTTGGCGGATAGGCTAAACGTTAAGAGATACTGCGGTGGGTGCAAGCAGGTGCTGACGGATATGTAAATACACTTCTGAGCTGATGCTCTGAAAATCTGTTTGAGTAGGAGCATACGGAGGCCCACTGTTATGGGGCAGAGATTGTTTGATCTCATTGAGCGGCGGCTCGTGCTGAGACGCAATCAGGGTGGTACCGCGGGAATGCAATTTTCTCGTCCCTGAGCAAGTCCTAACTTGCTCAGGGACGTACTATTTTGAGCAGGGAAATACTTAAAAAGGAGAATCACTATGTCCAATGTAAAATTTCTGTCAGGAGAAAGGTTTCCACTGGAAATGCACAAGGTACGCATGGTGCAAAAAATCAATTTGCTGCCTGTTGAAGAACGCCGGCGCTCTATGCAGGAAGCTGGTTTTAACACGTTCCTGTTGAGAAACCGGGATGTGTTCCTTGACATGCTCACGGACAGTGGAGTTAATGCCATGAGCGAAAAACAATACGCGGCTATGATGCAGGCGGACGATAGTTATGCAGGATCTGAAACTTTTTATCGCTTGGAGGCTGTCCTGCAGGACATTTTCGGGGCCAAGTACTTTCTGCCTGCCCATCAAGGCCGCGCCTGTGAACACATTATCTCAAAGGTTCTTGTAAAACCTGGATCAGTGGCATTAATGAACTACCATTTTACAACAACGAAGGCGCATATCACCCTGATGGGCGGCAGCATTGAGGAAATTATCAGCGACGAGGGGCTTAACATACAGAGTACGGCTCCTTTCAAAGGCGATGTGGATATTGACAAGCTGAACGAAGCGATTAAGCGGCTGGGGAAAGATAAAATCGCTTTTATGCGAATTGAGGCAGGAACCAACTTAGTAGGCGGTCAGCCGGTATCCATGAGCAACATGCGCGAGGTGTCCCGTATCTGCCGTGAAAAAGGGATCCCTCTTGTTTACGACGCAAGTCTTTTATCTGATAATCTGTACTTTATCAAGACTCGGGAAAAAGAATATAGAGATGTGGATATTCAGAGCATCACACGGGAAATGGCTTCGCTTGTGGATATTGTCTACTTTTCGGCGCGCAAGCTGGGATCGGCGCGGGGCGGTGGGATTCTCGTGTCTGACGAGGGGTTGTTTCTTAAGATGCGTGAATGGATACCCATCTATGAGGGCTTTCTGACGTATGGGGGAATGTCGGTGCGTGAGATGGAAGCCTTGGCTGTGGGTCTGCGCGAGACGATGGATATGGATGTCATCAGCCAGACGCCCATTTTTGTGGAAGCCTTGTGCAACGAATTGATTGCTGAAGGGGCGCCGGTTTTGACGCCTCCCGGCGGTCTTGGCTGTCATCTGGATGCCACGGAATTTTGTTCCCATATCCCTCAGACACAATACCGGGCTGGGGCACTGGCGGCGGCGGCGTTTATCGCGGGGGGCGTGAGAGGAATGGAGCGCGGGACTCTCAGTGAGCAGCGCAACGATGACGGCAGCGAACGTCTCGCGGACATGGAGCTGCTGCGGCTTGCCATGCCGAAGCGTGTGGTGACATTATCTCAGATCAAATATATTGCTGACCGTATTGTATGGTTGTATAAGAATCGCCATCTGATTGGAGGTCTGGAATTTGTGGAAGAGCCGAAGATGCTGCGTTTCTTTTTCGGCCGTTTGAAGCCGATAGGGAACTGGCCTGATTTATTGGTGGAGCAGTTCCGCAAAGATTTTGGGGAGAGCTTATGATTGGCTTAGGAACCATAGTTAATGTCGCCGCGATTTTAATCGGTGGCGGGGCGGGGCTTATCCTAAAGAAGGTTTTATCTCAGCGGATTACGGATACTGTCATGCAGGGTGTGGGGCTGGCGGTTATAATTATTGGTATAGGCGGCGCGTTAAGCGCTGCTTATACTGTTGTTGATGGTGATATTTCTACCAGCCATATTCTTGTTATGATCATATCTCTGGCAATTGGGGCGTTGATAGGCGAGCTTATTAACATAGAAAGCAAACTTGATAGGTTTGCAAAATTTTGTGAAAGAAGATCTGCACAAAGAAGATCTGCACAAAGAAAATCTGCACGAAGAAAATCCGCACAAAGAAAATCTGCACAAAGAAAATCTGCACGGAAAATATCTGAAAGTCCCAAAGAAGAATCCACATCTACCTTCGCCCAGGGTTTTGTTACAGCGACTCTGGTTTATTGTGTCGGCGCTATGGCAATTGTTGGATCCCTTGAGGACGGTATAAGCCAAAATAGAGACATATTATTTGCTAAGTCTGTGCTGGACGGAATCACTGCCATGATTTTCGCCTCTACGATGGGAATGGGTGTTCTTCTTTCGGCAATTGTCGTGGGGGTATATCAAGGGGCGATTACGTTGCTGGCGGTTTTTATCGCTCCTTATTTTGATGAAGTGCTTGTGACGCAAATGTCTCTGATTGGCTCTGTTTTAATCATGAGCATCGGGATCAACTTGCTGAAAATTGCCAAAATTAAGGTGGGGAATTTATTGCCGGCACTATTTATTCCGGTCATATTTCATGTGGCAGGATTGTTTATCTAGTGTGGTCAAGTTGTTGTTAAAACGATTGAGAAATTAGAGGCGATGGGGGATGAGTAAGATGACCTTTGCCGAGAGAGCATGGGAAGAGTATTTCTTCTGGCAGGGAAATGATCAGAACGCTAAACATCAGACAGACCGCAGACTGGATAAAATCGCATGTGTTCCCTGGCGGTTTCTCTCGGGACTGAAGGGCCGAGGAGCACGCTGCAGGCTGTTCAAGGGGCGATGGGTTTGGTGTGTCCCGGTGGAGCTGTTGCTGTAACGGTTTATCGCGGGCATTCCGGCGGAGCGGAGGAGGGACAGTGTTTGGCGGACTTTTTGCGGACAGTGTCTCTGCGGCACTTTACAGTTATGGAGGGGAAATATCTGAACCATGAGGAGACGGCTCCGTATTGGGTGCTGATTCAACGGAAATGAGTGTCTCGCTTTCTCGTTTTTCCACACAAACCGCCAGAATCAGGAAGATTGGGGCGCTGAGCATAATACCATATACATACCGATATTCGGCGTAGACGGGGGAGGCTAAGGTGGTAAGCCATATCATGCCCAGCATTATCAAGGGCAGAAGCAGATGTTTTCGACCCTTAGCGATGAAGAGAGCGGCGGACAGAATGACCAGCCAGACCATGAACCCAATGCTGTACAGCAGGGACAGCACAGGAATGTTTGAGGGGAACCGCTGCACAAGATCCAAGAGGCTGATCCCGAAGCCAGCTTTTCCATACCAGGGTGGGATGTCAATATCCAACCCTAAAGAAGCGAAATCATGGGGCCCAATAAAAATAATCCAGTAGTGGGTGTCGGGGTACCAGTACCCGTAACAGTTGGCCAGAAAAGCGTTGACATAGGTTCCGGGATATTTTAGAAGTAGGCGCAGCCAAAGGGAGTTATATTTTCCCCTATCGGCAAGGTAGGCGTCTTCCTTAAACACGATTTTTACCGGATCAGCCAAACGGGGATCATAAGCGTCAGGCAAGAGGTCAATATCAAAAATTTCGCTGAGGGTTACGCGTTCTTCTTCTGTCAACTCTTCACCGTGACCCTGCACAGTCCGGGCAATTTGCTGAAGGGGAACGGCTAAAGATTCAATGGCTTGGGTATCAGGAATATGTAACACGGAAAAAAGAAGAAAGCGGTATCCTCCCACCAGCATGATCACACTTACCAGCACAATGGCCAATTTTTTCAGGTGATGGCGCCAGGCAAAGAGCCAAAAGGGGACAAATAATAGGAAGGCATAAAGCCCGTTGGTCCGAAAGGTACAGAACAGGAACACCAGTACGCTTAACCCGCACAGGCGCAGCGGATGCGTCAGCAAGGATTCCGGCCGCCGCACGGCCTCAAACAGGCAGAGGGCCAGGAGCAGCGTAATGCCGCCAAATAGAGTGTCTTTCCATAGGGTGAAACTGTAAATGGCGTTAACAGGAAAGAGGGCAAAAAACAATAGAATTAGCACGCGCAGCCAGCGGGGTACCCGAGTGTACGCCAGATAATACACTGTAAAGGAAAAAATCGCTGCCATCGCCGCCATCTGGGCCACAGAGGCCATCGCAACTCCTAAGGTCAACGAACCCAGTCCCTGACCGACGTTGATGAAGAGGGCCATGAAGGCTGTATGGATCACGGGGTGGTGGTTGTGCAGGGGTTCTATGCCGACACCTTGCTGAATCTGATGGCAGGAATCTGAAGCCAGTACTCCAGGGTATAAGGTGATGAAATAGGGCAGCCAGCACACAAAAATGAACAGCCATACAAGCAGGAAGGAACGACGGTTGTGGGTTAAGAGACCCCAAAAAGGGGGGACAGTGCAGGGGATGCCTTCTTCCTGAACAGCCCCGGTGTGCCGGTGCAGCAGCCGGCTAAATAGCGGCGTCAGAAGCGCATAGAAGGTTATCATGAGGCCCAGGCAGATGAAAAGGGTACTTCCCAGCTGACCGAGCAGGGATCTGTCCGGATCAAGGAGATTGGCGGCGTCCTCAAGCCTTCGTCCGGCGGTGAGCCATGACGCGAACAGGCAGGAGAGAATCAGTGATGGGGCCTGCACATGCCTGTTGTTATTGCTTAACGCTTGCCTAAGAGGAAAGAGCAGTGCCGCAAAGAGCAGCAGCCAAATAGCCATTTTGGCATGATCCGGGGAAAAAGCCCCGTCGAACAGGAATACATAAAGGCCAAAGGTCGCGACAAGGCCGAGGAATAACGTGGCGGTCATATGAATGCCCTTGATGTTTTTAATGTTCTTGATGTTCAAAGAGTGAACCTCCAGCGAAAACGATTAGAGCAAAATGGGAATAAGGGTATTTATTTTCATAATCTAAGAGATCGTATCACATCATAGCATAATCATATAGGCGTTATCAAGGCGAAGGAGAATTATTGTATTACTGTGCAACCTTATTTATTTTTTGTTGTCTTTATAGAGTGAAGGGCCTTTTTGAAAACGCTACGAGAAACAGAGAAACAGCCAAGGGGTTGACTCATATGGAAGACCATCTCATCATCGATTTGTTTTGGGAGCGTTCTGAAACCGCTCTTACAGAGACGGCATTTAAATATGGGAAGTACTGCAAAAGCGTTGCCAACAATATTCTTCATAACGATGAAGACGTTGATGAATGCGTCAATGATGCTTATATGAGTCTCTGGAATTCAATTCCTCCCCAAAAACCAGCCTCTTTGCGGGCTTATGTGGCTAAAATCACACGCAATCTTTCCTTGAACAGATATAAACATAAAAATGCCTTGAAACGAAACTCCGGCGAGATGGACCTCATATTTGATGAGTTGGAAGAGTGTATCCCTTCGATGAGCGGAACCGAAGCTGAGTGTGAAATGAAGATGCTGACAGAGCATATCAGTGCTTTTATCAAGACACTTTCGAAAGAAAAACAAATTGTCTTTGTCAGGAGATATTGGTACAGTGATTCCATTCATGCCATCTCAACAGGATTGCGTATTAGCGAAAGCACAGTCAAATCAATACTTTTCAGGTGCCGTGAAAAACTGAAAAATCATCTGGAACGAGAGGGGGTTGCCATATGAGAAACAAGAAAAACGATGCCGGGTCAGGAGTTCATGAAAGCCAGATGAGATATAAAGCCTACAAAATTTATCAAGCTATGGAAGGTATTGATGACTCTCTTATAGTGCAGGCAGATGTTGAATCCGGCAAGGAGGCAAACGAAATATGGCGCATAGAAAAACCTTATCCAGTGAAAAGACAATGGCTCAAATGGGGAGGGGCGTTGGCAGCTGGCGTCCTGCTCGCAGCTATCTTGATTATCCCAAGAGTCTTGCCTTCCCCTTTCAGGACTGTTGAAGCCCCTTTTGTGAATGGAGTGCAAGTGGTATCCCTAAAAAAATTAAATGTACAAAATGAAGGGATTCAAGGATTGGAGCAAACCCTCAGAAGGTATGTACACATGCCGGAGAAATTAAATATTGCATATCTTTCGGCCCAAGTGTCCTCTAAAGGCATTATTGAGGATTTTGACTTACTGCTTTATAGCTTTGATACTGACAATACCTACAAAGGTAAGTACAGGTTTTTGTATACCTATGAGAAGAGCCAGATGAATTTTTCGACTGATACACAAGAGGGTATTGTACCGGAAGAGAAGGCTGTACCTATTTTCTACAATGAAAATAATGATGTTTCTTATATTTCCGAACAGATTAAAAGAATTCCGCTCAAACAACAAATCGCCTTGCTTGATTTTAGCGAGTTTGTAGTGCACTTCCGGTGCAATACTCAGATTACCCCCAATCACTCCATTATAGACGGCATTCAAAATAACGAAATACCTGTCATGTCCTTGAACGAGTACCGCAGCGGGCAGGGCGGAAAAAGTGACAGCAACCCCGCTGTGTATGTCACGCTTTATGATGGGAGAAATCTGGCAGGAGAAAATGCGATCATTTATAAACTTTCTTTGTTGACCGCTTCTTTGGGAACAGCAAAAAACAGCAGGATGCCATGCGATTACCATATCAACGCCAATAAAATGAAAGTGACCCGTGACTATGGAGAAACCTGGATAGACGTGGATATACCCGAAGAAGAGATGCAGGAGACTATGGATTTTTATGGAAGTTACCACGCTATCCCAGAAAACAGTTATTATATCTCCCCCGAACCGGGTGGGGTGATTGCTGTCATTTATGGAAAGACACCCAAACTGCGCTTATCCCAAGATGATGGCGCAACGTGGCAAACCCTGCCGTTTAATCTGCAAAACACTCCTGAGGAGAGTGTGGGTGATTTGCCGATGATCACCAGGATCATAGGGTTTACCAGTGACAAAGAGGGCTATGGAGCCCTGGGCAGTGGGTGGTCTGCGGAAACGGGGGAAATGAAATTTGCTTACTTTACTCAAGATGGCGGGGTGTCTTGGATCAGAAAAGGGGTTCCTTTCAGTGGAAGCAACCGTTTGCTAACGGGGATGAGCTTTGCTGACACCAGCCATGGCATTCTCTCTTTACAAAATCCGTTGGGTTCGACGAATGCGGTCGCCCCAATCCTGTTTTATACCAATGATGGCGGCGAGAATTGGCATCAGACCGTATTGCCGGAGGAAGAGATCCTGAAAGAAGTGGAGAGGGGAGAGGTTTTTATAGGCAGTGTAGCCAAGGTGGATTCGTTAACCTATACCCATGGGGTGTACACCCTGATTTGCGGCAAAGGTTCGGATAACTATATTAAAGCGAAATTCCAAAGCCGTCAGCTCAACGGTCCGTGGGAACTCGTGGAAAGGTACAGGGCGCTTCTTGGGGGCTCCCAAGGAAATTCTTGAAGGAGGGATTATCGTGACAAAAATTAAAGGTTTTTTTAAGAGGTTAGTGAGTTCCGGTTCTAAAAAGCGCGTTATCCTAAAAAGAACCCTTCTGGGTTTGGGGGCGTTAGTACTCCTTTGCGGCTTAGGATTGGGAATTTTTGTCTGGGTGGCCGTTGCGGGAGCGCCGAAGTGGGACTCCGAGGTGCTGGAAAAAATATCATATACTTCTACTGTCTATGATAAAGACGGTAATGAAATTGCCCGGATCAGTTCTCTCGAAAGCCGCTTACCTTTCAAATATGAAGATATGCCGGAGCTTTTGGTTCAAACGATTGTAGCTTTAGAAGATAAGAGATTCTATGACCATGGCGGGGTTGACCCCATGCGCATTGTCAAGGGGGCTTTCGCCGGCAGTGAACAGCCAGAAGGCGCCAGAACCCTAACCATGCAATTGGTTAGTCATACAGTTTTCGCAAATGAAGACAGATCATCCGGAGGAATCACTGGCATCACGCGCAAAATTCAAGAGGCTTACTTGGCGACACAACTAGAACGATATTATATGAAAAATGAGATTCTTACTGCCTATATGGCGCATATCTTCTTTGGGCATGGGTCTTATGGGGTGCGTTCTGCCGCCCAGGTTTATTTTGGCAAAGAGCTGAACGAGCTGACCCCTCCTGAGATTGCTTTGCTCTGCGGTCTTCCGCAGGCTCCCACGTCATATGATCCCTACATCAATCCTGAATCTGCTAAGGATCGCCGCATGAGTGTTCTCCGTGTCATGCGTGAGAACAACCTCATCTCTTCTGAAGACTATGACATATATAAAGACGAGCCTTTCACATATGTTGACAAGGTCGCGGCAGGGAGCGATATAGTAGATCGCGGACTGAACATCTCAACTCACTATCCGTATTTTGTTGATTATGTTCGCACCGCTTTACAAGACCAATACGGATTGGATGATGAAATGATCGTCAGAGGCCTCCATATTTATACCACTGTCGATCCTAAGATTCAGCAAGCCGCGGAAGCGGCCATGATAGATCCGGAAAATTTTCCTGAGAGCAAAGATGCCATTCTCCCTCAGGGCGCCCTAATTATGCTGGACAATGCCACAGGTGATGTGGTGAGCATGGTCGGCGGCCGTGGGTATCCGGAGAATACGGCCTTTGCCTTCAACCGGGTCACACACAGTACGCGTCAAGCTGGTTTGGCGGCCGTGCCTGTTATTACCTATGCCGCGGCTCTGGACTATGGCGGATACGATGCCAATACAGTCATTGAAGACGCGCCAGTGATATTTGGCGGGTGGTCACCCCAAAACTATGATGGCATTTACAGAGGTCCAATTAGTATGCGTGAGGCTGTCAGACACGTTGTTAATATCTATGCTGTCAAGCTTTATGCTGAGGCGGGTCCTGAATATTGCTGGAATTTTGCTAAGAATATGGGGTGGGAAATGTCCAATACCAACTATTCAAATTACTCCAACGCCCTGGGGGCTTTTTTGGCAACACCGATGGAAATGGCTTTGGCCTACGCGGCCTTTCCCAATAAGGGTGTGCTTAACGAACCGAGATGCATTACCCAAATTACCGATGTCAACAGAAATGTTATTCTGGAACCCCCGGTGCAAAACCGCAGGGTCATGAAGGAAACCACGGCTTCCACTATGTGTGATTTGCTGCGCGGCGTTGTTGCTGAAGGAACGGGAACAAGGGCCGGTATTGGCAGCTGGTATATCTGTGGTATGACAGGAACCACTGTTTTGGATCCTGATATATCCGTAAAGGGGAATCCGGACGCTTGGTTTATCGGTTTTAGCCCTATTTATACGGCTGCGGTTTGGATGGGATATGACGTCACGGATCAAGATCATTATTTGTACAACGAATATGGAGGAAACAGACCTGCGGCTATATGGAATCAGGTTATGACAAAAGCGCTTGAGGAACTGCCGGAGCAAACGAGTATGCCCTAAGATGGATTCGGGCAGGTGGGAATTTACAGGTGGGGGATTCGCTAATAAATTAGCTAATTTAGGATGGACTATTTTAGCTGTTATATGATATAATGGTTCCACAGAATGTAAAGGAGGTGTTTGCATGATTGTTACTTCTACAGATATTCAAAACAATTTTGGGAAATATCTTGAATTAGCTTCAGATCAGGAAATTGTTATTACGAAAAATGGCTCTGCTGTTGCGCGGCTTGTTGGCATTAAGGTGCGAGAGAAATCTTTTTCAGAACAACTTAGAGGTATTATTCCGTTCCATGTTGACGAAGAGCAGATAAAATCCGAAAGGATGGAGCGCCATTGAAAATTCTTCTTGATACAAATATTGTCATAGATAATCTCGCGTCCCGTGATGAATTTGCAGAATCTCTTCAAATTCTGCGTTTTTGTGAGAATGGTGTGATAGAAAGTGTTGTCACTACAGTAACCGTTATGGATGTTATGTATATTTTGCGCAAACATATTGATCCTGCAGAGGTTCGAAATGCAGTATGGATGCTTCTGCAAATTGTGGATCTTGTGCCTGCATTAAAAAGCGATATTAATGCTGCGTTTCTCGGGGATTTTCCGGATTTTGAAGATGCGGTGCAAGCATCCTGTGCATCACGTGTTCAAGCGGACTACATTGTGACCCGAAATGTGAAGGATTTTGTACACTCTATCGTCCCGGCAATTCTGCCGGGTGATGTATTGAAATTGCTGCAGAATGAGGGATGATATCCTCCCACCACCCCCGGTTCTCCACATACCAGTCAATAGTTTTCTGGATCCCCGTATCGAACGGCATTTGGGGCTTCCAGCCCAAATCACGCCGAATTTTTGACGCATCAATCCCATAACGCAGATCATGCCCCGCCCGATCTTCTACATACTCAATCAGATCCTCACTTTTCCCCAAATGTTTGAGGAGAATCCGCACTACCTCAATATTAGTCCGTTCATTGTTCCCCCCCACATTATAAACCTCACCGGTGTTCCCGCCATGTATAACCGCGTCAATGGCGGAGCAGTGATCCTCCACGTAAAGCCAGTCACGCACATTTTTGCCCTCACCGTAAACAGGCAGCCGTTTCCCTATCAGCGCATTGACAATCATCAGCGGAATCAGTTTTTCCGGAAAATGATAAGGGCCATAGTTATTGCTGCAGCGAGTAATGGTAACCGGCAAATCAAAAGTCCTATGATACGCGAGAACAAGCAAATCCGCTGAGGCCTTAGAAGCTGAATAAGGGCTTGATGCGTGCAGTGGAACCTGCTCAGTAAACAACAGATCCGGGCGGTCAAGGGGAAGGTCGCCATATACTTCATCTGTCGAAACTTGATGAAACCATTTGGCGCCGTATGCCCTGGCTGCGTCCATCAAAATTTGTGTCCCAATGACATTCGTTATTAAAAAAACACCCGGATCATGAACGGACCGATCCACATGACTTTCCGCTGCGAAATTCACAACCCCGTCAAACCCTTCCTCTGAAAAAAGCCGGAACACAAAAGCGCGATCAGCAATATCACCCTTGACGAATTTAAAATTCGGCTGTGCCAGCGCAGATTTCAAAGTTTTCAGATTTCCCGCGTAGGTCAGGGCGTCCAGACACACAAGGTGATAGTCAGGGCGGTTCCTCTGCATATAATAAATGAAATTTGAGCCAATAAATCCGGCTCCGCCTGTAATTAAAAGCTTCATGAGGTACCTGTTTTTTGGAATTTATTGAGGTGCCCTTTGCTCTCTAATATAATACTCAACAGCAGACATTTTGTGTTCCAACATCTCAACGCGGTTCTCTAAGCCTAAGGCTGAGTCCAATTTGCGATTTAATATTGAGTGCCCTTCCATTGTTACTTGTATTGCTTTCTCGATATTGTGTTCGACTTTGATTTCAAGCTTTCTTAACCGTTTGCTTACTTCTTCCAAGTCATCTTTTGTAGCCATGTCCGCTCTCACGGCGGCCAAGTCATCTTTTGTAGCCATGTCCGCTCTCACGGCGGCCAAGTCATCTTTTGTAGCCATTTGTTCCATGATCGTGGCGAGCTTTGAATCAAAGCCCTCTTCGGTTCGGGCTAGTCGTGTTTCCACAACATCTACCAACACTAATTTCAATTCTTGCATTTCTTCTTTTGTCATGTCATTTACCTCAAATATAAAGTCTTCTATGTCTTCTATCAAAGTCTTTCAGCTATGATTGTAACATAAATGAGCATAGGCTGTCATCTTCTGAGGGACAAAATATACTGCCCATACTCCGTCATCCTCAGCTCTTCACCGATCCTGTGCAGTTGAGCTCCGTCAATAAATCCCCGGCGCCAAGCGATCTCCTCAACACAGGAAATATAAAATCCCTGCCGCGCCTGGACAGTCTCCACATATTCCGAAGCTTTCAGCATTCCCTCCGGGGAGCCGGTATCAAGCCAGGCAATACCGCGGCTGAGCAGAACCACCTTTAGCCTTTTCTGGTCCAGGTAAACCTGATTAATCGACGTAATCTCCAGCTCCCCACGATCCGAGGGTCTGATACCTTTTGCAATCTCCACCACATCATTATCATAAAAATACAGACCCGGTACCGCGTAATTGGATTTCGGATGCCGCGGTTTCTCCTCGATGGAACAGACCCTATTCCGGTCATCAACTTCCACCACCCCAAAAGCGCTTGGACACTTAACTGGGTATCCTAAAATCGTCGCTCCCGCTGTGTTGTTCGCGATAGCCTGCTCCAAAATGCGTGTCAAATCATGTCCATAAAAAACATTGTCCCCCAGAATCAGGCAGACCCCATCGTCCCCTATAAAAGACTCTCCGACGAGAAAAGCCTCCGCCAGACCACGGGGCCGGGCTTGAACAGCATAAGACAAACAGATTCCCAGCGCCGAACCATCCCCCAGGAGACGTTGATAAAGCGGCAGATCCTCTTCTGTGGAGATAATTAATATATCCCGGATAGACGCCAGCAGCAACACCGATAACGGATAATAAATCATCGGTTTATCATAGATAGGAAGCAAGTGTTTAGAAACCACCTTTGTCAAAGGATAAAGCCGGGAGCCTTTTCCACCCGCAAGAATAATGCCCTTCATAAAGAAAAATCCCTTCCTCAGCCCACATTATAGACATAAAATTAAGGCATAAAATTACCATAACACATCAGTGCGGTTCCGACAAAAAACAGCGGAATCAATAGCCGCACCCAAAGAATCCATCTCTCTGTTTTGTCCAACAAAGGAATTTGTTTTGGCCGGAAAGCCGGAAAATTAATGATAATCAGCGCGAGGACCGAAAACACAAAAACCGCTTGAAATGCCGGCAGATAGATGCCCATATAGTCATCGTACCCCTGTTTACTATAGAGATAATAAGGGAGCCCGGTAAACTCTTGTCCCTCTATCCCCCCAAACAGCTGAGGAGCAAGACCTTTCATATAGGAGGTTCTGTAGACCTCTGCCTGGAACAGTTTAGTAAAAGAAAAGGAGAAGCTCATGATCATTTCCAAAAGAATATTCAGCTTAAAAAACCGTGTATTATGGACCAGCAAAAGCGGCACAATCGGAACAAGGATTAGGGGACGATAATACTCCACCGATGTCCATAACAGGATCAACAAAAACGCCGCCGCGGTAAAATAAATGACATAGGAATTGCGTTCAGCCTCATCCTTAGGAACCTTCAAAAAGGCAAACAGGTATAATACACATAAACATACTATAATTGGGGCAAACTCACCCAGCCCGGAAGGATACATTCCCTCAGCCACAAATCGCTGGATCAAGTGTCCAGACCCGGCAGCCAAAGACTCCTGGTAAAGAGGCGCGCCCAAGAACAACACTTTAAACGGAAGACTAAAACTCAAACACACTAAAAGCTTGCCAAAGATTTTAAGAATATTCTTTTCCGTCAGCAGCAGCAGCGCCACAAAAGGGAATAAGAAAAACGGTTTAGCCAGAATAGACAACCCGGCAAAGAGAATAAACAGCCCATTTTTGTTCTTTAATAAAAAGGAGATACTCAAAAGGCCCAATAAGAGGAAAAATATATCATTCTGTCCGGCGTAATAAATGCTGGTAAACACAAAAATCGAGGATACAGACAAGAAACAGACCATCCTAGCCTTGTTCTTATCCGGATTCAACAGCATACTGATTTTAAAGGCAACGCGGCAAGTGGCAGCCAAGAGCCCCACAAAATAAAGCTTGGACCAAATGAGGCAAACAGCAGAATCAACAATTTCAATATGAAAAAACCGTTGGGCAATCCAGATCGGAATATTCCAGATGGCATGTGGGATAAGCGCGAAAATCTCCATACCGGCTATTGTGTGATAGACCCCGTGGATATTTTCAGCGCTGAAAGCATAGAATCCACGCAGGTTCCCATCCAGTATCACATCCAATAAATTGGTAGACCAGATGGTGAGGGACACCAGATCAACGAAAAAGAAGGTCACGATTGCAATCAGAGAAATAAAGGCCACATAGACCCATTCGATTTTCCAAACCTTATCTGAGCGCCACGCCTGTGCGATCTTGCTCGTCCGCCAGGTCTCCGTGATTTTGCTTGTCCGCCAAGCCTCCACAATTTTGCCTGCGGTTTTGTTTGTCCGCCAAAAATTTGCGATTTTATCTCTTAAGGACACCATAACACCTCGTGTCTGTTCAAAGCTTACTGTTCATGTCTCAGGTGTGTCCCGGAACACTTCGGAGAAGAAATTAAAGAGGAAGTGATTCTCTTGGCCCATATTATACACCAAATCTCTGCCAAATAACATCATGTCCTTGTTGTTGTCGGATATACTTGAATCTATTGAATCTATTGAATCTATTGAATTCAGCAGCACTAGTGTTTACCTGAAAATCGAAGCCAACACAATCCCCACAACAATAAGCATAACCCCCGCCACCTTTTTAGCCGACAATTTTTCCTTGAGAATAAGAACACCCATCCCTAAAATAAAAATATAACCCGCGGATTCCAGCGCAGCCCCCAACGAAAGCTCAAGCCGTGAATACCCAACAATAGAAAGGAGCGCAGCGCCAAAA
This sequence comes from Peptococcaceae bacterium, assembly GCA_009782825.1. Taxonomy (GTDB): domain Bacteria; phylum Bacillota; class Desulfitobacteriia; order Desulfitobacteriales; family Syntrophobotulaceae; genus WRJI01. Next base: position 16,478 of record WRII01000033.1, on the reverse strand, counting down.
AAGAGGGTATACGCCATAATAACGCGCCAATTTAAATACTCTTTGATTTTAGACTCATAAGGTTTGTCCGCGCTTTGTTTGAGCAGCACCTGTGAGACAGAGGCAATAAACACAGAAACAAGGTAGATAAGAATAAACCCCCCATCACTCATCCCGGGTCACCAGCACGATCCCGGCGCAAATAAGAACAGCGCCAATCAACATGAAAATCGTGATCCTTTCGTGAAAGAACAGCACTCCCCAAAGCATTCCCCACATCACAACCACACCTTTATTCGAAAAAGCCGCTGTGAGAGGAACCCTTTTTAAGATTTGCTGCCAAAGAATCGCATAGATGAATAAAAGAAAAAAAGCCAACCCCAAAAACCCAAAGAAAGCCAGAGACAGAAATTCTGCTTTAGAGACATACTTATAACAGATCCCCACAAAAGAATAAAGAAAGAACAGTCCATGCAGCAAAAGATAAGAAGTGAGCCTAGTCCTGGTCATGAGTGTCAGTATCCTTTATGTTAATGGTGTTACAAATATTAAGGGGATCACGAATATTAGAGGTATCCCGAACAACGAACTGAGGAGAATTGTTAATACTAATATAGACTCTGCCCAAGTACTCGCCGAGCATGCCGAGCATGAGAAGAATCAGCCCTCCGATAAACATGAGCGCCGCCATAATTGAACTGTACCCAATCGGGACAGAATTGTCAAGCAGCTTCCGGATCACGGTTATAGATCCAAAAACAAACCCAAACAACGAACACGCCAAACCCATCAATGTGGCAACACGAAGAGGGAGTACAGAAAATGCGGTAAACCCATTCATCCATAAGGACAACAATTTTCTGTACGTGTAAGCAGATTTGCCATGAACCCTTTTGCGATGATCTATGAGCACATTGTCCGTTTTATTGGTTGCTCGGATTAAAAGCCCGCCGATATAAGGGTAGGGATTTTTGTAGTGTTTCGCCTCCTCCGCCACATACCGCTTGCACGCAAAATAGCTCATCAACGCGAGGTGCTTTGGTTTCCCGAGTAAAACACGCAGCATGATTTCATTTATAAAACTGCCGAGATTGCGAAAAAAGGAATGCTTCTTCTGAGGATACCTTGCGAAAACAAGATCACAGTCCTCTCCAAGACGGTTAATCAGCTTAAAAATCTGATTCGGCGGCGTCTGTCCGTCATCATCCATGCAGACCACAATGTCGCCCGATACATAATGAAAGCCTGCCATAATAGCGGAGTGTTGACCAAAATTTCTGGCCAGATCAAGAACTCTGATATGGCAATCTTGGGCAGCCAGTTCCTTGATAACATTTAAAACCCCATCCGGAGAGCAGTCGTTTACCAAAACGACTTCATACTCATAATCCGGCTTGTCCTGCCCGGCAAAGGTCTCCGCAATTTCAGCAATAACATCGCGTATGCTGTCCTCAGAACGGTAACAGGGAATCACAATCGAAACTAACTTCATGTTGCCAACTTCCTTTTTAAAATCCCTGATGGCTCACAAAAGGGACTATGCTGGCACAATGCCGCCATAAAGACTAAATCACGCGGCTCATTGTCAATGATGACATCCTGTACAAAGCAGCCCTCCCGTACAAACCCCGCCCGTTCATAACTGCTCAACGCCCTTGCGTTATCGGCCAAAACCCTTAAGAAGACCTTGTTAAGCCCCAAGTTATGAAACGCATAATCCAGAATCATTCTGGCAGCAGCTGTTCCAATACCTTTTCCCAGCGCCGATTCCTCCCCGATAAAGATCCCAAACTCTGCTTTCCTGTGTATCCTGTCGATGTCCCTCAGATAGACTGAACCAACATCTCCATCCTCTTCTGTTACAATAATAAATTGTTCCACCTGTCCCGTTTTCACCCGGGTTTCCAGCCATTTTTCATGGGCAGCTGCTGTAAGTTCCATCTGATAAATGAAATTATTCCGGACACGAGGGATATTGCGCCATTTTACAATGTTAGCCGTATCTTCTCTCGTAAGAGGGCGGAGAGAAACACCTCCTGCCGCTGTGTCCGCCATCGCTGTGTTCGTGTCGGTCATCACAGTGTTTGTCGTTGTTGTGTCGGTTATTGCTGTGTCGGTCATTATTGTGTCAGTCACTGCCGTATCCGTCGTTTTGCCTGTCATAGCCTTATCCTTATAAAAGTCCTGTACCGCTTCCAACACCCGATCAACCTCCTGCGGCCTTAGCCCATAATACATCGGCAGCCGCGCCAGACGCTCGCTTTCCCGGGTTGTGTATATATCCTTGCCGCAGAAGACACCGAATCTCATCCCGGCCGGCGACGAATGCAGCGGCACATAATGAAACGCGGCGGAAATTTGTCGTTCCTTAAGAAACGAGATCAAATCTGTCCGTTCCTGCAGGTCTTTGGTTTTGACATAAAACATATGAGCATTATGGCGGCAATACTCCGGAACCTGAGGTAATTCCAGTTTTCCGCGGTTTTTTAAATCCGACAGTCCCTGCTCATAACGTCTATAGGAGGCAAGGCGATTCTCATTAATCCTTTGAGCACACTCCAGCTGAGCCAAAAGAAAAGCGGCATTCAGATCACTGGGCAGATAGGAAGAACCTCGGTCAATCCAAGTATATTTATCGGTCTGGCCACGCAGAAAACGGCTGCGGTCAGTCCCTTTTTCCCGGATGATTTCTGCCCTTTCCAAGTCCTTTTCGGATTGGATAAGCAGGGCGCCGCCTTCCCCCATACTGTAATTCTTCGTTTCATGAAAAGAGTAACAGCCAAAATCGCCTATGGCCCCCAAGGCTTTGCCTTTGTACTGCGCCATGACGCCCTGAGCCGCGTCCTCAATCACAAAGAGCCCATACTTTTGGGCAAGGTCGCCGATTAGATCCATTTCACAGCCGACTCCGGCATAGTGAGTAGGCACGATGGCCTTGGTGTTTTTAGAAATAGCAGCCTCAATCAGCTTTTCGTCCAAGTTCATGGTATCAGGGCGTATGTCTGCAAAAACAATCCGTGCGCCCCGCAAAACAAAAGCATTGGCTGTTGACACAAAGGTATACGAAGACATGATCACGTCGTCACCAGGCTGAATATCCGCTAACAAGGCGCTCATCTCCAGGGCGTGCGTACAAGAAGAAGTGAGCAAGACCCTGGCCGCTTGGGTCATCTCTTCAAGGCGTTGGCTGCATTTATGCGTAAAAATCCCATCACCGCAGATTTTCTTGCTCTCTACGGCGCGCATCATATAGGTCATCTCGTTTCCGGTATAAGGGGGCCTATTGAAATTAATTTCCATTTTTATATATCATTATCGCCCAGCATTATACACCGCCTGTGCTTCATCATGGCTGGCTTTGATGCGCAGCCGTTCTAACTCTTGGAACTCAGGCGAAGCTGTGATACTATGGTACGCGCTTATGGCTCGACTCATCTCAGGCACCCCCAATACGTCGATCATACCAGAACCCTGTTCAATTTGCAACGAAGCGAATTCTGCCACGAAGCGAATTCTGCCATTCTGCCATTCCGTCATATCGGCCCGCCATTAAAGAGGAGGTAGAAGTAGTAAAATCCTGAGAGAAAATGCAGCAGCAGCAGAACAAAGCCACAGGATATAATTCCTTTCTTCATCCATCTCACAGCTTTGAAAGCTCCCGAGCTCTCAGACGCGTGAACAAGCGGGAACACACGAACACGTGGAACTACACGAACACGTGGAACTACACGAATACGTGGAACCACACAAGCATGTGGAACCACACGGACATGCGGAGACACACGGACATGCGGAGACACACGGACACGCGAATGCTTAACCAGGCGGGCAGGCGAACCTTGATGTGCAGAGTTTCGGACGAACTGGAGAAAAGTTATGGTACACCCTGCAAACAGGATTAATGACGAACACATGAGACTCCAGGCAATATTGGCATGAGTGAAACGGATACCGCTTTCGCCGAGCAGGGTAAATTCCAGAAGTCCCACTAAGCCGATCACAACGGAAAAGAAGAGAAGTCTATGGGTCAAGAGGAATCTGTGCAGCAGCAAGAGGACAAAAAGAGGGAAGGCATAGCATAACAGAAGTGAGAGGGGGAGGGACGGGGAAAAAAGATTCCAGACCTGAAAAGGGGCAAAAATGATCCCGGCCCCTTGTTCGTTCAAGGTTATATTATTCTGTATGATCAGCACAATAAGGCTGGGCATGGAAGCGAGAACCAGCTTGAAGAAGAGGGGAAAGATCCTAAACTTAGAGCGTATCATCTCAACACCCGTCACAATAACGGCTGCGGGCCCGAACACGAAAATGAAACTGGGCTTTGCCAGTAAAGAGATAAGCATAAATATGGATAAGAGGGAAATACGTATATTGTCGTTTTTATTTTTATCTGTATTATCTGTATCTGTATCTGTATCTGTATCTTTATCTGTATGATCATTATCTGTATCTTTATCTGTATTATCTTTATCTGGTTGGAGGAGATCAGCTGTTTGGAAGAGATCGTAGAACAAAAAGAAACAGAGAAGGGCAAAGGGTTTGACCACGAGATACGTGGGATTGTGCCAGGGTTGGCCGGTAAATTGACCGAGATAGATGGATTGAGATAATGAAGGGATATACAGCGCCATAAAAAATGTTAACCCTATAGATACGCCAAAGATAAACCAGTCACTCAAACGGGAATTTGTTAAATGTTTCCTCATATAATGATCCAAAATAGCGATACTGAATAAGACGCTCAGAGAACAGACGAAAGCTGCGGATACAGGAAAGGGGAACGTGAAAAATCGTGTCAGATAGTATACAGTTGTGTGGAAAAGGGGGTAGGATAAATTATTGTTTTGGGCAAACAGATCTTTTATTCCCGCTTCTTGGGCCCATTGGGTATGTGTTAGAAGATCATTGTATTTATAGCTAGTTGATATTCCCAGTTTATAGAAAAAAACCATAGTTAACGCGAAGAGACAACAATACACAAAGAGCTTTCCAATATAGATTTTTTTGTGTGATCTCATGTGGTGTAATTTCATGGTGTATAATCCCGTATGGCGTAATCCCATGTGTTAATACCCTCAATTCCTATCTCAATATAAGCCAAATCCCTTGACATTGTCAATATAAGTGATAATATATAATAAATGGGGATTAATAGCAATAAGCTGCTCAATAAGATACAGAAAGCTTGGCTGCCGGATAAGTTAAGGGAGGCTTGGCGGTCGGATAGAATCTGGAAGATAGAATGGCTGTATGTGGCGGCCACCTCTGGGGTAGCCATTTTGACATTCTTTTATATGGATCTGATATCGCTGACTATCTGGTCTACCAATCTCTTGGATGTGATCTGGGAGGGGAACCTCCGCGGGTTTTATGCTTTGAGCGCTGAGAATATCCACAATGTTCGTCATGAGATGTCTGGGATGGATATTTTTGCGCTGATTCCTCATGCCATCTGGAATATTCCGATTTGGATCGCTCAACGCTTTTTTCATATCGAGATTGTTGAGTCTTCTTATTGCCTGGTGTGGTCTAAGCTCTTTTTTGTGGGACTTTTCGCGTGTGTGTGCGGTGTGGCTTATAAGATCAGCTTGCTGCTGCATCCGGAAAAAAATAAGGCCATGACGGTCTGCTTTTTATCGGCGTCCTCGATTTTTGTGTACACGGGCATTTATTATGCGGGTCAAAATGATATTATTTTTATTCTTTTGGGTCTTTTGAGTGTGTATTATTTGATGCGGGACAGGAACAAGCTTTTTTTTATCCTGGCAGGCCTGTCCATTCTGGCCAAACCCTTTTTCTTGTTTCCTTTTATCGCGCTGCTTTTGCTGACGGAAAAGAATGTACTCAAAGTTGTGGGGCAGCTTGTGCTGGCTGTGAGTTTTGTGCTGCCGTTTAAGCTGTTGTTTTGGGGGGCTCCTCTTTACAGGGAGTCTTTGGAGCAGGGGCCGGGGCCGCGGATGATCAAGGGATTTGTGGAGGGAACGTATCCTTCGGGGATAGGTGAGTTTGCTCCGGTGCTGGTCTGTTTAGGCGTGCTGTACCTCTTTGCGTATTTGAAAACGCCAAGGGATGGACAGGAACGTAATTCTTATATCCTTTATGTGACGGCGGCGGCTTTTTTATTAATTCCCCTATGGACGTATGTGCAGTTTTATCGCATGATAATTTTGGCGCCGGTTTTGTCGCTGGTGATGGTGCATACGTCACGGTTTTATAAATTGAATGTTGTGCTGGAAACTGTCATGGGGTTCTCTTATACGATTGTCTCAGCGATGGGGGATTTTGTCTACAAGGTCAAGGATGTAAGGGGGCTGGGGCATAAATTGTTTGGGGTTCTGAGGGAGCAGGAATATGACGGGTTGTCTTCTTATGTAAAAACGAATTTCGAATCTTATGTGTCCTGTATGCCGGTGTTTCACGCAGCTTTTGTGTTTGCGGCTTTGGCGCTGCTCGTCATCAATTTTCCGGCTTTTCGCCTGGAGGGAATTCCCCGGATGGAAAAGGCTGAACGGTGGATTCTGTGGGTGCGGCTGTCGGTTCCGTTGTTTTTTATGGTGTCAGTGCTGGTGTTTTATGGGGGGTGAATCCGGAATCCGGGGAAAATCCGGGGAAAATCTATGATGCGTCAATATAAAACAACGCTGAAAATAGATTCTTGTAAGACTCTTATAAGGCTGTTATACTTAAAGTGAGAACTCTTAAGGGGTAATAGAAAGGATACATTGCTATGCAAAAAAGGAAGCTCCCGGTCGGCATAGATATTTTTGAAAAAATCCGCACAAACGATTTCTACTATGTTGATAAAACATTATTTATCAGAGATCTCCTGGAAAACTGGGGGGAAGCCAACCTTTTTACACGTCCCCGCCGTTTTGGCAAAACGCTGACTATGAAGATGCTGCAAACCTTTTTTGAGATAGACAAAGATCACAAAGACCTCTTCGCGGGGCTGGATATATCCAAAGAGTCAGCCCTTTGTGCGGAACACATGAACAAATATCCTGTGGTTTTCCTGACACTAAAAAGTGTGGAAGGAGAAGACTTTGCGCAAGCCTTGAAAAGGATGGGGATCGTGGTGGCCGAAGAATGCCGAAGATTATCCTTCCTGGAACAAAGCCAGCAAATTGGTTTGGATGATCGAAACGACTTTATTGCCTTGAAAGCGAACGCCGCGGCGCACGAACAGCTTGCCAATAGTTTGCGCATTATTTCGCGTATGCTTGAAGCCCACTATGGTCAAAAGGTTGTCCTGTTGATTGACGAATATGATGTTCCTTTGGACAAGGCTTTCCACAACGGGTACTATGAAAAAATGATCTCCTTTATGCGTGTTTTCCTTGGCAATGCCCTAAAAACTAATGATGCCTTGAGATTTGCGGTGATCACAGGCTGCTTACGTATATCCAAAGAGAGCATCTTCACCGATCTCAATAACCTCATCATAAATACGATAACTGATAGCGACCATGATGAACACTTTGGTTTTACTGATACAGAAGTCAGAAAGATGCTGGAGGACTACAATCTCTCATCTGTTTATGATGATCTGCGTGAATGGTATAACGGTTATCGCTTTGGCGAAGCCAACTTATACTGTCCTTGGGATATCATCAACCATATCGCCAAACTCAAGAACAATCCCAATATTCGCCCCAGATGCTATTGGAACAACACCAGCTCCAACAATATGATAAGACGGTTTATTGATAAAGCTGACAACACCACCAGAAAAGAAATTGAGGATCTCATTGCTGGAAAATCTGTGGAAAAGGTTATAACAGAATCGTTAACTTATGGGGAGCTTGACGAGCACATCGACAATTTATGGAGTGTGTTGTTCCTCACCGGGTATCTAACCAGAACCCAGGATCCTCTGGGGTTGGAAGAAGAGCCCATTAAGTTGGTTATTCCTAACCGGGAAGTACGCACCATCTTTATCGAAAAAGTTCAGAAATGGTTCACGGAACAACTTCAAGATGCAAAAAACCAAGAAGAGCATATCTTCCAGAGCTAAAACAGTCCTCAGTCCTGATGAATAAAAGACTGAGGGCTCTTTTTGCTGTCGCAGACAGTGAAGACATGATAGAATATTCTTGAAAGGGGAAGGTAATATGATGCTTGGAAATTTGGGGTTTTCTTATGTCGGGCTGATTTATATGCTCTTGCTTATGATTCCAAATGTGATTTGGGCCCGGAACCAGCCGCGAAATTCTCTGAATTCAAAGCCAGCAGGTTAGGATGAATGAATCGCCCATCCCGGCGAATGCAGACATCGTCGAAATAGATTTCCCCGCCTCCGAATTCAGACCTCTGAATCAACACAAGATCCCAATGGATGGCGGAGGTGTTGCCGTTATCGGCATCGTCGTAACACTTTCCGGGGGTAAAGTGCAGACTGCCGTCAATCTTTTCATCGAACAGGGTATCTCTCATGGGTTTTTTAATGAAGGGGTTGACCCCGATGGCGAACTCCCCGACGTAGCGGGCGCCGTCATCTGTATCGAAGACGTGATTGATTTTTTCTGTATTGTTGGCGGTGGCGCGGATGATTTTGCCATCCTGGAATTCCAAAACGATGGATTCGTAAGTAAATCCTTGGTAGACAGCAGGTGTGTTATAAGAGATTGTGCCATTAACAGAGGTTTTGACGGGAGCGGAATAGACCTCGCCGTCGGGAAGGTTCATGGTGCCGTCGCACTTGACGGCGCCGATGCCTTTGATAGAGAAGGAGAGATCGGTGCCTGGGCCCAGGAGACGGACTTTGTCTGTGGTTTCCATCAGGGCGCACAGGGGATCCATGGCGGCGGACAGCTGGGCGTAGTTCATGGCGCAGACTTGAAAATAAAAGTCGGCGAAGGCTTCTGTGCTCATCTCAGCCAGCTGTGCCATGGAAGGGTTGGGATAACGCAGGACGCACCATTTGCTGTGTTTGACTCTTTGCTCCATATGAACAGGCAAAGAGTAGAGGTTGGAGTAGATCTGCATATTGGCGGCAGGAACATCGGCGAGTTCATTGACATTGGCGCCGGCGCGGATGCCGACATAAGCCTGGATATCGCGCATTTGGGCGAGGTCCCAGCGGGCCATGGCCCGGGCTTGATCTTCGGACAGGTGCAGGAGAAGTTCCCGCTGCAGGTCGCTGAGGGAAACGTTGTAATAGGGGAACCCGCCCACCCGGTAGGTTTCTTTGATGAGGGCGCGGGCCAGCCCGGTGTCAGCGCCGGAATTGTCAATGAGAATACTTTCGCCGGGCTGCAGCGAGACAGAATATGATATAATGTTCTGGGCGAGTTTGGTAAAGCGTGGATCCATGAGGGAACCTCCTTTGTTATATAGCGTAACAGAGATAATATAACAGAGCAATTGCGGAAACTGAGTCTGCCTCGGATTTCCATATATGGGCATCATATCAGATTATAATGAAATAAACAAATGGCAGCTTCACTGCATGAAAGTCAAAAGCGGAGAGAGGTAATTCTGTCAGTGGATGAGGACGTATTGTTTCAACATAAACTGGACGGGCGGGATCAGGGAAAGAAACTTGAGGATATTTTGCGCAGGCGTTTTCGTTTTTCGCGCAAATTGATCCAGCGGCTGAAAATTGCTGAGGCGGTTCGTCTGGATGGCAAGGAGGTCTACTTGACATCTCGGGGTCGCCTGGGGCAAATAATGACGATTGACCTTTTTGAGTCGGAAGAACAAACTGTGGTGGGAGAGGATCTGCCGCTGGATATCCTTTATGAGGATGATTTTTTTATGGCTGTGAACAAACCGGCCGGACAGATTATTCATCCTGTGGGACCACATATGTGTGGTACCCTGGCGAATGCTGTAGCAGGATATTGGCAGCGCAGGGGGGAGGAGAGGCTTTTCCGGCCTGTTTTTCGCATCGACCGCGATACGTCGGGGGTGGTTCTGGTGGCTAAGAACAGGTTTGCTCATCAGCAGATGGCGGTTCTGTCGGAAGAGGGGGGAGTCGATAAGGTGTACTTGGGGATTGTTCAGGGAGGGTTCCCGGAGGGCAGCTCGAGTGGCATCTTTAGGTTTCCTATACGGCCCAAGGCGGGCAGCAAAATTCTGCAAGAGATCCATCCTCAAGGGAAAACAGCAGAAACGGAGTATCGGGTTTTGAGGGATGATGCATGTCGCAATGATGCATGCCGGAATAATGCATGCCAGAATGATGCATGCCAGAATGATGCATGCCGGAATGATGCTAATCAGGACAATGCCACTCAGAGGGGATGTTCTTTGGTAGAATTTCGCCTGATAACAGGCAGAACACATCAGATCCGGGTTCACTGTCAGGCTGTTGGCCATCCTTTACTGGGAGACGGACTCTATGGGGAAGGATATAACCAGCCGACGCAGTTGAGTACACCAGCCCCGGCTGAAGATACAGCCCCGGCTGAAGATACAGCCCCGGCTGAAGATACAGCCTTGGCTGAAGCTGTAGCCGGGGTTGGTGGGGTACCCGGCTCCGAGATGCGGATTTTTGCGCGGCAAGCGCTGCATGCTTTTCGGTATGCCTTTTGCCATCCTTTCACAGGAGAACAGGTGACTATAATAGCGCCGCTGCCTGACGATATGGCAGGTTTTATCAGGGAACGGTGGGGGGAGATAGAGGAATAAAAAGGAAGAAGGAAGAGGAAGGAAGAGGGGTCTCTTCTTTACAAAAGGCGGATAAAGAAATACAATTAACGTGTAATTTAGGAGAGCATGTAATTTAGCAGAAGAAACTGTCGCTGCCACGCGTCAGTTGTGAAGACAGATAATACCAAGACAGAATGAGTGCTACAGGGGAGGAAACTTTATGGCAACAATTCTAGACGGAAAGAGCATTGCCCTCATAATCAAGGACGAAATCAGGGAAGAGGTTGCGGCATGGAAAGCCGGCGGACATTGCCCCAAACTGGCGGTTATTTTGGTGGGGGAGGATCCGGCTTCTCAGGCCTACGTTTCGGCGAAGCGCAAAGTATGCCGGGATGTAGGGATGGAGTATGAGGTGTTTGCGTTAGAAGATATGGCGGAAAAAGCGGCATTGGAACAGCGCATTCTCACACTGATTGCCCGCCTTAATGAGGATGTTTCTGTGGATGGGATTTTGATTGAAATGCCGTTGCCCAAGGGGTTGGACAAGGATAAAATTTGCGCGGCACTGGACCCGGACAAAGATGTGGATGGGATGTCGCCGGTAAACCGCAGCAGGATTTTGAGCGGTGAAGACGGCTTGTATCCGGCAACACCGGCGAGCTGCATTGAAATCCTGACCCGTTCCGGCATTGAGATCTCAGGCAAACATGTGGTTATTGTCGGGCGTGGGGAAACAGTGGGGAAGCCGCTGGTCTTTATGCTTTTGCGCCACAATCCTACTGTGACGGTTTGTCATTCCTATACGCAGGATTTGGCTTCTTTCACAGGGCAGGCGGATATTGTGATTGCGGCAGTGGGGAAACCGGGGCTGTTGCGGAAGTCCATGGTGCGCCGGGAGGCGGTGGTCGTGGATGCGGGGATTACTCCTACGGCAGAGGGGCTGTGCGGAGACGTGGCTTTTTCGGAGGTGGCGGAGTGGGTGTCTGCAATCTCGCCGGTTCCGGGAGGTGTGGGGTCTCTGACGACGGCTCTGCTGTTGAAGAATGTTCTTAAAGGCTTGAAAAGGAGAGGGGCTTAAGATTCTGTGAATGAGAAAATGAAACTGTTTTGCTTACCCCATGCCGGAGGCAGCGCCTGTCTTTTCACGGAGTGGCGCAGCAAATTCAAAGAGACTCCTGCTCAAATCATTCTCATCGAATACAAAGGTCATGGGATGCGCATGGGTGAGGAGTTTTATCCGGAGTATCATGACATGATAGAGGATATTTACGAGAGGATCAGTGGTGAAATTGTGGATGAATCAGATACGTACATGATCTTTGGCCACAGTATGGGAGCCGGTATTGCCTTTGAAGTGGAGTATCTGCTGGAACAAAGAAGGAACCTTTGCGGGGCGCATATTTTTCTGTCAGGAAGAGAGGCGCCATGTTACTGGGGTCAGGATGACATCATATCCGATCTTCCGGATGAGGAGTTTCTTGCTGAAATTGACGGGTATGGAGGGACTGAGAGCGAGTGTTTTGAGGATCAAGAGGTCAGAGATCTGTTTTTGCCCATTATGCGTCATGATTTCAGACTGATAGAAAGCATTGACACAACTAAAGAATATCCGGTTATAAAAGCGCCTGTGACAGTTATGAGAGGAACAACAGATGATTGTACCTCGGAGGAGGCAGAAGGGTGGAGGCAGTACACCAGTCAGAGGTGTGACGTACTTCATTATGAAGGCGATCATTTTTTTATCAATGACCACACAGATAAAATATGTGACTATATATGCCGATGTTCAGAGGAACTGTGCAAAAAGAGAGCAGGGTGACTCAGCATGTCCGATATCGGGCAGTGCTGAAGAATATTAGTAACTTACAGACGCGAAGCGTCAAGGCGTAGCCCGCATTAGAAATACGGATAGGAGTATGTACACATGAATCTTATGAAATCGAGCAGTGGAGAGCCAGGCATTAGGGGCTGGACTCTGGACACATTCCTGCAGGAGTCCGCCAGTTCAGCGCCAACCCCGGGAGGAGGCAGCGCAGCGGCGTACAGCGGCGCTTTGGCGGCTTCGATGGTGTGTATGGCAGCCCGGTTAACCTTGGGTAAAGACGGTTATGATGAAGTGCAGGAGTTGGTGAAAGAAGTGGAAGAAGAAGCGTCGGAGCGCCTGCAAGGACTCAAGGAGGGAGTGGAGCAGGATATAGAGGTTTTTAATGCCTATATGAAGGCTTTGCGTTTGCCCAAAAATACTGACGCGGAAAAACAGCAGCGCACGGAAAAATTACGCCAAGCTTCCTATGAGGCGTTACTGCCGCCTTTGTCTATAGCGGAAAACGCGCTGGGCGTGATCAAACTGGCCTGCCGTTTGGCGCCGATAGGCAACAAAAATGTGATCAGCGATGTGGGGGTAGCAGCCGCCTTGGCAGAGGGGGCTCTGCAGGCGGCTTTATGGAGCGTGGAAATTAACTTGGTTTCGTTGCCTGATCGGGACTATGTGGCGCAGGTGCGCGGGCGATGTGAAGGATGGCGCGCCACGGCGAGCCGACAGGGCGCTGAGGCAGCGGCTGTCGTGAGTGAGCGTATTTCTGAGTAGCCGGATGGATCCTGAATACGTGCGGTTGGAGACCGCATTAACATTAATATCCCAGATTTTTGATGAGCTCGTCTAATTTGGCGGAATCTGATGCATTACTATAGGAATAGATAAAAGTTGTTTCAACTTGCATGATAACATAATATTTTTCTGAGGTTTTTATTGTAAATTTTTTATAGTTGTTCACTTGGGCAGATGTGTTAGTGCCGCTGTAAGATTCTAGTTTGGATTTGTTTGTGCTAAAGACTCCGGCGGTATTGTCGAGAGAGTTGATTTCGTAAAACTCGATATGGAGAGTATCGGATTCACTGCCGAAGGCTTTTAACATATGAGGGTGCTCCGCAAATTGCTCAATAATATCAACAACAGTATACCCTGATGCCTCCATTTTTTCCTGGAAAGTATTGGAGGTTATTGGGTTTGGGGCTGTGATAGTGCATGCTGTCATAAACATCATCAAGACAAAAGCCAAGGCCAGGGTCATGATTCTTGTGGATCTTGGGGCGCTCTTTTTGGGACACTCATTGATCATCATCTCTAAAAATCCTCCCTTTTAGGAATAGATAGGTTATGAATAAGATTACATAACCTCTTTAAAGATATGCTTAAAAAGGAAATTTATCAAGACACAAAAATAGGAATTTCTAGGCGAAAATAGGGATTTTTCAGGTTCAGAGATACCTTAATATATTGTATGTTTATACAAATGGAGAGAGAGGAAAATATAGCTTATTTATTTTTATGTCACCTTCCGATTTTTTCTGAGCCGGCTTGAGCGATAGTTATTATTTAATATAATAAAAAACATTAATATATAATATTAGAACATAAGGAAAGTATTGTTATATTGTGATTTTTATAGTTTAATTAGATAGGGAGATGTGGGGGAGAAGGTCTTCCTCTATGCCCGTGGGAAAGGAGTTCAAGGGAAAAAAGAGTTTAAAGGGGGAGTTGTTTATGAAAAAGAGAGTGTTTTCACTTGTGTTATCGCTGGGGATTTTGGTTTTGCTCATGGCTCTGGGAGGAGCTTCGCTTTGGGCAGATCCAACTGATCAACACGCGACTGTGATCGTGACTGTGAAAGATCCTGATGCTGCTGCCAATGTGACAGTGACTTTGGCAAGAGAAGGATATAGCGAGACAAGAACAACGGATGCTAACGGTGTCGTGAGTTTTACAGTTACTCAAATCCCGGAAGACAGCGGCAAAGACTACACATACACACTAACGGTAACGCGTGGTGGAATTGTGCAGGCAACAGAAAGTTTGACAGTAAATCATTCATACTTCAATAGCGGGAATGGGATAGCCATGACCTATACAGTTAACCTGGAACAGCAATATACCATCATCTACAATTTGGATGGCGGGATTAATGCTTCCGGTAATCCCACTTCCTACAAGAAAACGGATGGGCCTATCGCAATTGGGAACCCGACACGAGAAGGGTATACCTTTACGGGCTGGACGGTAAGCCATGGTGGTGAGCAGACTAACGTGGCCCCCTCCTACAGTATACCGGCAGGGACAACAGGTAATATTGAGTTGAAAGCACTCTGGACAGAGAACTCCCAGCCGGAAACCTATACGATCACCTATGATTTGGAGGGTGGTACGAATGCCTCTGGGAACCCGGCTTCATACCAAAAAAAGGATGTTCCCATCGAAATCGGGAACCCGACACGAGAAGGCTATATCTTTACAGGCTGGACAGTGAGTCATGGCGGGGAACAGACTGATGTAGCACCCTCTTACAGTATACCGGCGGGGACAACAGGTAATATCGGGCTGAAAGCACTCTGGGAAGAAGCAGAACAGCCGGAAACCTATAATATCACCTACGTTTTGGATGGCGGAACGAACGCCTCCGGCAATCCGGGTTCCTACAGTGCAGCGGATCAGTTTCCCATCCGTATTGATACTCCAACACGAACCGGCTACACCTTTGAGGGCTGGTTGGTGACGTATGCTGATGAAGGCTGGACAGATATCACGATCCCTGTCAGGTCTTACAGCATAGCCGAAGGAACAATGGGCACGATCACGCTGACGGCGGTATGGACTGAGGGAACCGCGCCCACAACCACCCTCGCATTCAAAAAGCTTGACGGCTCTAATCGCAGCGCGCCGCTCAAAGATGTGGAATTTACCCTGACTTATGAGGATGGCAAGACCTATACGGCCAAAAGCGATCAACAAGGATCCGTGACTTTCGCGGATATTCCCATAGGCGCCGCTGCGCTGACAGAAAAAACTCCGGCAGGATATGCCCCTATAGAACCTATTCGCGTGACGTTGGAGGAAAAAGCGACTCACCGGCTGCCGGCTTCCTATAGGGGAAATATCCTCTACAATTATGCCGTCACAGGCGACCTCAGCTTTATCAAGGTGGATGCGTCCAAGCACAATGCGCCCTTCAAAGGGGTCTCTTTCACCTTAACAGACCGTTATGGCAAGACGCATAAAGCAGTGAGTGATGCCAAGGGATTTGTGAGATTCAAAGACATCCCCGTGGGGCGTGCCCAATTGACAGAAAAAGCTCCCCGGGGATATATGGGTGCAGCGCCCATCGAAGTGGCTCTGCATGCAGGGAAAAATACTCTGCCCCGGTTCGCTTATCCAGGCAATGTTCTGCCGAACCACTTAATATCTGCCAACCTTACTTTCAAAAAGATTGATGCCTCCAGAGGGAATCGTGCTATGGCAGGGGTTACGTTTGCGCTGACTGACCGGCATGGCAAGATCCATATTGCCACAAGCGATCATAAAGGGATGGTGCGTTTTAACAATATTCCTGTGGGTCCGGTGGTTTTGGTGGAATATACCCCTGCCGGCTATGTTTCTTATGCCGGGGTTAAGTTTAAGGTGACAGGAGGGTCCAATAAGCTGCCTGCCCGGGATTTCCCGCACAACGTCTATGTCAACAGGATGGAACGTACAATCATAGTTCCAAAAGTTCCTGTGTCAGGACTCTAATGCGGGCTTTGCCCGCAAGTGGTCAGTGATCAGTGGTGAGTGGTCAGTATTGGATTTTCTTGTTTTTTATTGACGCTTCGCGTCTGTAAGGTACTAAGGCTTGTGTCTGCACCAAGCTGAAGCTGGCTTAAGCTAGCATAAGTTGAAAGTTGACTCAAATAGACTTAAAAATACCGGGAAAGAGAGGGCTGGTTTTGCGCAGCCCTCTCCGGATGTTCTTCACTATACAAGCTGTGAAAATGGGTGCACCAATTAATTGTTGTAGCAATATATGGAATAAACTTATTAGACTCGCGTATGAAGGCCACACAGAGCAGGCGAACATTTATAAGCAGCGACTTTG